>NZ_JBNDJH010000008.1:0-280881 GCF_050434865.1 Pseudomonas silensiensis | reverse complement strand
CGGTTTGTTAGATGTGTTTGCTCGCACGAACATCATCAATCAAATCGGCGTTCTTGTTTCTGTGTTTCCCGGGATTCCGTGAAGAACCAAAAAAAAGCCCCTTAATCAGGGGCCCGTTTTAGCGTGGCGAAGCCACCGTCAGCATCTGCCCAGGCTTCAGCGCCTGGCCAACACGCGGGTTCCAGCGCTTGAGGTGTTGCATTTCAACGTTGAAACGTTTGGCAACCATATACAGCGAATCGCCTTGCTGGACCTTGTATTGGGTCTGCGGCTTTTCCTTGACTGCTTTGCTGTTGGTTTTGCTGTTCGCCGCCACGACCGTGTTGACACGGCCGCCGCTGCGCTTGGTGGTGTCCTGCATTACCAGGGTCTGACCCACCTTGAGGTCCTTGCCACTCATCTTGTTCCAGCGCTGCAGGTCCTTGACGTCAACCTTGTTGGCCTTGGCGATGGCTACCAGGTTGTCGCCACGTTTTACGCGATAGGCGCGTTTGAGGCTGGCGATTTCGGAGTCGTCGGCGCCTTCGAAGACCGGCTTGAACGATTTTTTGCTGATCAACTCTTCAGGACGCATGGTCGACAGGCTGGCCGTCAGCAGTTGCGCCTTGGACGTTGGCACCAGCAAATGCTGGGGGCCATCGATGGTGGTGCGCTGCTTGAAGGCCGGGTTGAGCTGGAACAGTTCGTCTTCGTCGATGTTAGCCACCGCGGCGACCTTGGACAGGTCCATGCGCTGATTGATTTCGACGACCTGGAAGTACGGTTCGTTGGCGATCGGGTTCAGGTTCACGCCGTAGGCTTCAGGTGCCAGCACCACTTGCGACAGGGCCAGCAGCTTTGGCACGTAGGCCTGGGTTTCTGCCGGCAGCGGCAGGTTCCAGTAATCGGTCGGCAAACCGAGTTTTTCGTTGCGCTCGATGGCCCGGCTGACCGTGCCTTCGCCGGCGTTGTACGCCGCCAGGGCCAGCAGCCAGTCGCCGTTGAACATGTCGTGCAGGCGGGTCAGGTAATCCATGGCTGCGGTGGTCGATGCGGTGATATCGCGACGGCCATCATAGAAACGGGTTTGACGCAGGTTGAAGTAACGCCCGGTGGAAGGGATGAATTGCCAAAGACCCACCGCGTCGGACCGGGAATAGGCCATGGGGTTGTAGGCGCTTTCAATCACCGGCAGCAGCGCCAGTTCCAGCGGCATGTTGCGTTCTTCAAGGCGTTCGACGATGTAGTGAATGTAGAGGCTGCCGCGTTCGCCGGCGTTTTCGAGGAAGGACGGGTTGCTGGCGAACCACAGGCGCTGTTGCTCGATGCGCGGGTTGACGCCCACGTTGTCTTGCAGCTGGAAGCCCTGGCGCATGCGCTCCCAGACGTCTTGTGGAATTTGTGGAGTCGGTTTTTCGCTGAGCCAGATGGGTTTCTGCTTGGCTCGAGCGGCGATGTTCGGAGTGTGTGTCGCGTCGGTCTGCGGCACATGGCTGGAACAGCCCGCCAAAGTGGCGGACACAGCCACCGCAATGGCTTGAGCCAAGCGGGTCAATGCGTCTGAATTGATGGCTTTACGAATAGATGACGACATTGGCTGGAAGTAAGTTCCGGGCAAAAATGTCGGGCGATTCTAGAAAGCGTACCCCCTGCGGTCAACCATTCAGAACTTTTGTACCAACATGATGGCTACTTAGAACTTATCTTTCCAAGCACGAAGAGCAGCAAAGACCGCACTCGGAGCCCGGTTTTGGGTTCCATTCCGTTCGTCCACTTTTTCTTTAACGGATGTTTCGTCGACACGTAAAAACGGGTTTGTCAGCTTTTCAAGCGCCAGAGTAGAGGGCAGCGTCATGATTCCGGCTTCACGTTGTGCGGTGACTTTTTCCAGACGTGCGGCGGTGTCCGGATTGCCTGGTTCGACCGCTGCGGCAAACTTCAGATTGCTCAAAGTGTATTCGTGAGTGCAGTGGACCAGCGTATCTTCAGGCAGCGCGGCAAGGCGCGTCAGTGAGGTATGCATTTGCTCCGGCGTGCCTTCGAACAAGCGTCCGCAACCGGCAGCGAACAGGGTGTCACCGCAGAACAGCAAACCATGATGGTAATAGGCGATATGCCCCAAGGTATGGCCGGGGACGGCAAAGACATCGAAGTCCCAGCCCAGCACGCTGACGCGGTCGTTGTCCTTAAGGGCAACGTCTCGGAGCGGGATGGTTTCGCTGGCTGGACCGTAGACTGTCGCGTCTGTCGCTTTTTTCAGCTGCTCGACGCCGCCGACGTGGTCATGATGATGGTGAGTGATCAAAATATCACTCAACACCCAACCCGGATGCGCGGCGAGCCAGGCCTGCACTGGCGCGGCATCGCCCGGGTCGACCACTGCACAGCGCTGGGTGCGGTGGTCTTGTAACAACCAGATGTAGTTGTCGGTGAAGGCGGGCAGGGCACTGATCTGTATCATCGTCGGATTCGCCAAGCGGAAAACAATGGCGCATCTTAGAACTTCCTGGCGCGTTGGAGAATGCAATGACCGATAAAGCGTTCGCTCAGGCTGATCCTGAATGGCTGACATTGATCAGCGCGGCCCGTGAATGGCTGTCCGGCCCCATCGGGCAATTTCTGCTGGACGAAGAACGTCGCATGCTCGAAGACGAGTTGGGACGGTTCTTCGGTGGCTACCTGGTGCATTACGGTCCGTCGGCCCAAACGCCGCCGTCGGCGCCGCAAGTCCAGCGCAATGTGCGGCTCGGCGCGCCATTGCCGGGTGTCGAGATCGTCTGCGAAGAGCAGGCGTGGCCTTTGAGCGAGCATGCCGCCGATGTGGTGGTGTTGCAGCATGGGCTGGATTTCTGCCTGTCGCCCCACGGCCTGCTGCGCGAAGCGGCAAGCAGTGTGCGGCCCGGCGGGCATCTGCTGATCGTCGGGATCAACCCCTGGAGCACCTGGGGCTTGCGTCACGTTTTTGCTCACGACGCCTTGCGCAAGGCTCGCTGCATCTCCCCGTCGCGAGTCGGTGACTGGTTGAACCTGCTGGGTTTCGCGCTGGAGAAACGCCGCTTCGGGTGCTATCGTCCGCCGCTTGCATCACCCGCCTGGCAGGCTCGTCTGGCCGGTTGGGAGCGCAAGGCCGGTGACTGGCAACTGTCGGGTGGCGGCTTCTATTTATTGGTTGCGCGCAAGATCGTGGTGGGCCTGCGGCCCGTCCGTCAGGAGCGGCGCGAACCGATGGGCAAGCTGATTCCATTGCCGATGGCCAAGGTCAATCGTCGCCGCATCGATCCGTAATACACTTTTTATTTTCCCGGCCGGGTTTGCCCCGGCCTCGGGCATCGTCGATCACCGATCGGCGAGCCACCGCATTTTCTGGATAGATTGGCATGAGCGATAGCGTAGAACTCTTCACCGACGGCGCCTGTAAAGGCAATCCTGGCCCAGGCGGCTGGGGCGCTTTGCTGGTGTGCAAAGGCATTGAAAAAGAACTGTGGGGCGGCGAAGCCAACACCACCAACAACCGCATGGAGCTGATGGGCGCGATCCGCGGCCTTGAAGAACTCAAGCGCTCTTGCGACGTGCTGCTGGTCACCGACTCGCAGTACGTGATGAAAGGCATCAACGAGTGGATGGACAACTGGAAGAAGCGCGGCTGGAAAACCGCCGCGAAAGAACCGGTGAAAAACGCTGATCTGTGGAAGTTGCTGGATGAACAGGTCAATCGCCACAACGTTACCTGGAAATGGGTGCGCGGGCACATCGGTCACCATGGCAACGAACGCGCCGACCAATTGGCCAACCGTGGCGTAGACGAAGTGCGCGGTTACAAACAAGCCTAAGCCTCAGACTGATCGTTCCCACTCAGAGCGTGGGAGCGATCAGCGCCGGCACCTGAAAGACCCCGGCGAGCGTGTTAACATCGCCGCTTTTGCACGAATGACCCGTTGAGAGCTGAGCACTGATGGCCACCAGATCCGTTGTACTCGATACCGAAACCACCGGCATGCCGGTGACCGACGGCCACCGGATTATCGAAATCGGTTGTGTCGAGTTGATCGGTCGGCGCCTGACGGGCCGGCATTTTCACGTTTACCTGCAACCGGACCGCGAGAGTGATGAAGGCGCGATTGGCGTCCACGGCATCACCAACGAATTTTTGGTCGGCAAGCCGCGCTTCACGGAAGTGGCCGATGAGTTCTTTGAATTCATCAAGGGTGCGCAGCTGATCATCCATAACGCGGCGTTCGACGTTGGCTTCATCAACAACGAATTCGCCCTGATGGGCCAGCACGATCGTGCGGACATCACGCAACATTGCTCGATTCTCGACACCCTGATGATGGCCCGGGAACGTCACCCGGGGCAGCGCAACAGCCTCGACGCCTTGTGCAAACGTTATGGCGTCGACAACTCCGGTCGTGAACTGCACGGCGCCTTGCTCGACTCCGAGATCCTCGCCGACGTTTACCTGACCATGACGGGCGGCCAGACCAGCCTGTCCCTTGCCGGCAATGCCTCCGATGGCAACGGGTCCGGGGAAGGCGCGGACAATTCCGCCACCGAGATCCGCCGTCTGCCGGCCGATCGTCAGCCGACGCGGATTATCCGTGCCAGCGAAGATGACCTGGCCCAACACGTGGCACGCCTGGAAACCATCGCCAAATCCGCCGGCGCCCCATCGCTCTGGCAGCAACTGGCCGAGGCCAAGGCTCAAGCCTGATAAATCTGCCTTAAGTGAAAGGGCTGTTGTGGCGAGGGAGCTTGCTCCCGCTGGGTTGCGTAGCGACCCTTTGCATTCTTCCAGTAACACCAGATTTTCAGGATTTGCGACTGCTGCGCAGCCGAGCGGGAGCAAGCTCCCTCGCCACAAGTACTCATCTCGACTTTGGATTCCTCGCTACACGATGGTGCGCGCGATGACCTCCTTCGGGGCGCCGCACTCGCCACATGCGCTCGAACCCTCTACCCTGAGGTGATTGGCGGACCACGGTCTGCCGCCTCAGGACACTGAGCCCCATGTATAAAGATTTGAAATTCCCGGTCCTGATCGTCCATCGCGACATCAAGGCCGACACCGTCGCCGGTGACCGCGTGCGTGGCATCGCCCGGGAGCTGGAGCAGGAAGGCTTCAGCATTGTCTCGGCGGTGGATTACACCGAAGGGCGTCTGGTTGCCTCGACCCATCACGGTCTTTCCTGCATGTTGATTGCGGCCGAAGACGCCAGCACTCACTCTCATCTATTGCACAACATGGCCGAGCTGATTGGCCTGGCACGGGTGCGTGCGCCCGACTTGCCGATCTTCGCGCTGGGTGAGCAGGTGACCCTGGAGAATGCTCCGGCCGACGCCATGGCTGAACTCAATCAGCTGCGCGGGATTCTTTATCTGTTCGAAGACACCGTGCCTTTTCTGGCCAGGCAGGTCGCCCGAGCGGCTCGCAAGTATCTGGATGGTCTGCTGCCGCCGTTTTTCAAAGCGCTGGTGCAGCACACGGCCGACTCCAATTATTCCTGGCACACACCCGGCCATGGCGGCGGCGTGGCGTACCACAAGAGCCCGGTGGGTCAGGCGTTTCACCAGTTCTTCGGGGAAAATACCCTGCGTTCCGATTTGTCGGTGTCGGTGCCGGAACTCGGCTCTTTGCTCGATCACACCGGTCCGCTGGCAGAAGCCGAGGCCCGTGCTGCGCGCAATTTCGGCGCCGATCACACCTTCTTCGTGATCAATGGCACCTCAACCGCCAACAAAATCGTCTGGCATTCGATGGTCGCTCGCGATGATTTGGTGTTGGTGGATCGCAACTGCCACAAGTCGATATTGCACTCGATCATCATGACCGGCGCCATTCCGCTGTACCTGTGCCCGGAGCGCAATGAGCTGGGGATCATCGGCCCGATTCCGTTGAGCGAATTCAGCCGCGAATCGATTCAGGCCAAGATCGACGCCAGCCCGCTGACCAAAGGCCGGGCGCCCAAGGTCAAGTTGGCGGTGGTGACCAATTCGACGTACGACGGCCTCTGCTACAACGCTGAGCTGATCAAGCAGCAACTGGGCAACAGCGTCGAGGTCTTGCACTTCGATGAGGCCTGGTACGCCTACGCGGCGTTTCACGAGTTCTTCGCCGGACGTTTCGGCATGGGCACGTCCCGCAGTGAAGACGGCCCGCTGGTGTTCACCACCCATTCCACCCACAAACTGCTGGCGGCGTTCAGCCAGGCGTCGATGATTCACGTGCAGGACGGCGGCGCGCGGCAGCTGGATCGGGATCGCTTCAATGAAGCGTTCATGATGCACATCTCTACCTCGCCGCAGTACAGCATCATCGCTTCGCTGGATGTGGCGTCGGCCATGATGGAAGGCCCGGCCGGACGATCGCTGTTGCAGGAAATGTTTGACGAGGCGCTGAGTTTTCGCCGGGCGCTGGCCAATTTGCGCCAGCACATCGCTGCTGACGATTGGTGGTTTTCCATCTGGCAGCCGCCGTCGGTGGAGGGCATCAATCGGGTGATCACCGATGACTGGCTGCTGCAGCCCGACGCTGACTGGCACGGCTTTGGCGGCGTGACCGACGACTACGTGTTGCTTGATCCGATCAAAGTCACGTTGGTGATGCCTGGCCTGACAGCAGGCGGCGCCCTCAGCGAGCGCGGGATTCCGGCGGCGGTGGTCAGCAAATTCCTTTGGGAACGTGGGTTGGTCGTTGAAAAGACCGGGCTGTATTCGTTCCTGGTGCTGTTCTCCATGGGCATCACCAAGGGCAAATGGAGCACGTTGCTGACCGAGTTGCTGGAGTTCAAGCGCAGCTACGATGCCAATGTCAGCCTCGCGACCTGCCTGCCGTGCGTGGCGCAAGAGAATGTCGCGCGCTATCAGGGCATGGGTTTGCGCGATCTGTGCGATCAATTGCACGCCTGCTACCGCAGCAATGCCACGGCCAAACACCTCAAGCGCATGTACACGGTGCTGCCGGAAATCGCCATTAAGCCGTCTGACGCCTATGATCAATTGGTGCGTGGCGAAGTTGAAGCCGTGTCGATCGATGCTCTGGATGGGCGGATCGCCGCGGTGATGCTGGTGCCGTACCCGCCGGGGATTCCGTTGATCATGCCCGGCGAGCGCTTTACCGAGTCGACGCGCTCGATCATCGATTACCTGGCATTTGCGCGCACGTTCGATAGCAGCTTCCCGGGGTTTGTCGCTGATGTGCACGGATTGCAACACGAAGACGAGGGCAATGGACGGCATTACACCGTTGATTGCATCAAGGAATGAGGACCTTTCCGAGTATGCAACCGATCATGAATCCGAAATTCCCAGGGCTGTCGGTACGCGTTGCCGATGATGGTTTTGCAGCCTACATCTGGGGCAGTGACTTCAGTTTTGAAGTCGTGGCCTACGGCGCAGCCGAAATCGGTAAACCGGTGGAGCAGTGGCTGGTGACGCCGATCACGCCCTATCGCAAGTGCTACGGCATTGATCCCGAAGAATTCAGCAGTTTCCGCGATGCCGCTGACAGCGCGATTTTCATGGCTTATCTCGATGATGAGCCGGTGGGTCACCTGGTGGTCAGCACCAACTGGAACGGCTTCGCCCATATCGACGAGTTGGCGGTGCATGCGCCGGCGCGCCGTCATGGCGTGGCCAAGGCGTTGCTGGATGTGGCGCAGTTCTGGAGTCGAAAAAAGAAACTGCCGGGCATCATGCTCGAAACCCAGAACAACAACCTGGGGGCCTGCCGGCTCTATGAGCGCCGCGGTTACGTCCTGGGCGGAATCGATCATCTGCGTTATCGCGGGATCGATCCGAACACCGCCGAAGTGGCGCTGTTCTGGTATCGATTGTTCGATAACCCGCTGGAAGCGCCGCTTAGTTCGCCAGCATCGCCACGGCTTGTTCCGTGATGATGCCCAGCAGTGCCTGAATCGCCGCTGATGGCTCGCCGTTGTTGAGGGTCAAGGCATAAAGGCTGATCGGCACGGCCGGCGCCAGCGGGCAGGCATCCAGTCCAGCCGATTTGGCCCCGAGGGCGGTGAAAGGGTCCACGATGGCCAGGCCTTCACCGGCCTCGACCATGCTGCGCATCATCTGGTGAGTCTGTACCCGGGTCTGAATGACCGGGGCAGGGCGCAGGGCATGCAGCTTGTTTTCCAGCGCCGGGCTCAGCGGATCATGACCTTCCAGGCCAACCATCGATTGGCCGGCCAGGTCCTGCAGCGAGATGTACTTTTGTTTGGGTTGCAACCAGCCGTGGGGCGCGAGCAGCTGAAGTTTGCCTTGGGCGATCACCTGGCAATGAATGTCGGCGTGATCGGGGTCATGCAGGCTCAGGCCCAGATCGCTTTCGCGCAGCAGCAGGTTTCTGACGATCTCGCGAGTCGGTTGACTCAGAAGGGTACAAGGGGCATCAGGAAGGCGTCGGCGCAGGGCGGCAATGCTCTGTGGCAATAACTGCTGTGCGAGGGGCGGCGTGCAGACGATCCGCAAGGGCGGAGCCTGATATTGCTTGAGGCTGTTGGCCAGGCGCTGGACCGGCTCGAGCGCTTCATAGACGTGGGCGATCTGGGCCTGTAACTCCCGCGCCTCGCGCGTAGCCTGCAAGCGTCCACGCACGCTGGAAAACAGCATGAAACCCAACTGATCCTCGGCTTCGCGCAGAATCCCTTCGACTTCGGCCACAGGCAACTGCAGCCATTCGGCCGCGGTGCCCAGGTGACCGGTCTGCAAGAGCGCCTGGATCACTTCGATATGACGTAAACGCATGCGTGAAGTCCATGTTCAGCAGGTGAGGGAGTCAGTGGCTGAATCCTAACTCAAGTGCGCGCATATGACTTCTGCTCATAACACGGAGTTATGAGGCGATCGTGGGTTCCGGCCGGCTGCCGACATAGGTGTCGGGCTCGCGCACGATAGTGACGTCTGATTGCACCAGCAAAAACTGGTTGTCATCGAGCTTTTTAACGCGATCGCCAATGGCCAGCTTATAAGTGGTGACAGGCACCGAGCCAGTGAGGCCGTCTGCCGACGGGGTGGATTCCTGGAACTCATGCACGGAATAAACGCGGCCTTCCGCGTCTCTTGCATGGAACTGACCGACGAGTACTGCTGCCATCTGCTTAGAACCTCTGGGGATAAATCACTCAATTTGCGGCTCAGTAGACCGTGGTTGGGCGAGGTAAGTTTTCCTACAGGAAAAAAATAGTCAGGGGCGGCGATTTTCAGTCGCCCACGGGTTGAATCGTCATCTATAACTACAAGCTCTTTCCATCGGACAGTCGAGAATCTTCCATGAGCAACGTCTATACGATCGCTGTACTGGTCGGCAGCTTGAGAAAGGAATCGATCAATCGCAAGGTGGCGCTGGCCCTGGCCGAACTGGCGCCTGCCAATCTCAAACTGGTTATCGTCGAAATCGGCGATCTGCCGCTCTACAACGAGGACATCGATGGTGATTCACCGCCGGCAGCCTACAGCACTTTCCGGCAACAAGTGAGCTCATCCGACGCGGTGCTGTTCGTCACCCCCGAATACAACCGTTCGGTGCCTGCGCCAATGAAGAACGCGATCGATGTGGGTTCGCGTCCCTACGGCAAGAGTGCCTGGAGCGGCAAGCCCGGAGCGGTGATCAGTGCTTCGCCGGGCGCTATCGGTGGTTTTGGCGCCAACCATCACCTGCGTCAGTCGATGGTGTTTCTGGATGTGCCGTGCATGCAGCAACCGGAAGCCTATCTGAGCGGCGCCGGTTCCGCGTTCGACGAGGCGGGTAACCTGTCCGAGTCGCTCAAACCGTTTTTGCAAAAATTCATCAATGCTTATGGGCAGTGGGTCGAGCAGCATAAAAAGCAATGACGCTCACTTAGCCACGGAGCCGGCCACAGATCATCGATTCGATCTCCAGCAGCCATGCGGCGGTTTGCGCCGCCGCAGGTTGTGCGGTGACGCAATACCGGCGACCGCCCCACGCCGTGATTAGCCAGGCATCAATGGTTGTTTCTGAAGGGCATACGGGCAAATCGGTACAGGCTGCGAAGGCTTCGCGCCACTTCTGCGACAGCTCCTGGAACACTCGCCGATGATGTTTGGGTTCGGCGATCTGGTGTTCGAGGGTCATCAGTTCATAGTCGAACAACGGTTGCCTGGTCTCGACCGGGTCACAGGTCAGGCGTATCAGACGCTGGGTCCGGGTCTGCCAATCCAGATCCGTGGGCTGTACGACCTGTTCATCCACCTGCTGCAACAGATGCTCCAGGCAATGTCGGACGTAACCTGACAGCAAGGCTTCCTTGCTCGGGAAATAGTCGTACAACGTGCCAATGGCGACGCCTGCTTCCAGGGCCACCGCGCGCGTGGTCAACCCCGACCAGCCGTCGCGTTGCCAAATCCGAACAAACGCTTCGTAAATTGCCTCTACGGTGAAAATCGCCCGGGCCTGGCTCGGCCGTTTCAACGGCTTGGCGCGGGGATTGAGCGTGGAGGTGCTGCCCCTGGAATTTCCGAACCCGCTCTTCATCGGCTGCCACTACTCTGGTGCGACCCGCCACTCACGCGCAGCAGGAGTCTGAAAGATGCAAAGTTCAAGCACGGTAACACGGCTGATTACCCGCAAAAACGCCCTTGACCAAAGTCGAATCGAGCAGGAGCAACGTAGCCTGATTCCGGCCGCCGGCGAGGTGATTGTCAAGATCGACCGGTGCGCGTTGACCACCAACAACATTACCTACGCGGCCTATGGCAACTCGATGAACTACTGGGAATTCTTTCCTACAGGGTTAGCGGAATGGGGGCACGTCCCGGCGTGGGGTTTTGCCGATGTCGTGGCGTCTGATGTGGCCGGCATCGAGGTCGGGGAGCGTTTCTACGGGTATTTTCCGATTGCCAGCCATCTGTGGATGCGCCCGGAACGGGTCACCGAGCGTGGTTTCTATGACGCCGCCGAGCATCGGCAGGCGCTGACGTCGGCGTACAACCAATACACCCGTTGCAGTTGGGATTCGTACTACAGCCCTGAAACCGAAAACCTGCAGATATTGCTGAAACCGTTGTTCCTGACCTCGTCGATGCTCGCGGATTTCCTGCAGGATCAACAGTTCTTCGGCGCAACTCGACTGGTGATCTCCAGCGCTTCGAGCAAAACCGCCTATGGCACGGCGGTCTGCCTGGACAATCACCCGGGACTGGAGCGAGTGGCGCTGACCTCGACCGGCAACAAGGCGTTTGTCGAGAAACTCGGTTGTTACGAGCGAACGGTGGCCTATGCAGAACTGGCGAGCCTGGCCAATGACCGTCCTACGTTGTATGTAGATTTTTCCGGCGACCTGGATTTACGGGATCAGGTCCACCAGCATTTTGCCGGGCAGTTGGTTTACAGCTGCTTCGCCGGTTCTGCGCAAAGCACCGATGAGGCTAGATTGACGGCCATTGAAGGGCCGCAACCGGTGTTCTTTTTTGCGCCGATCCAGATCCGCAAGCGCAATGCCGAGTGGGGCCCGGAAGGGGTCAGTCAGCATATTGGTGAGGGCTTGCAGCGTTTCTACCGGCAGTTGACTACGGCTGACAAACCATTGCTGGAAGTGGTCGAGAGCAAAGGCTATGAAGCCGCGCAGAGTGTGATTTCCCGGCTGTTTCACGGCCAGATCGCACCGATCGAAGGGCATGTGATCAGGCTATAGCGTCCCGATCGAGGGCCGTGTGATCCGGCTATGACACACCGCTCCGTCGTAGCAGCTGTCGAGCCTGCGAGGCTGCGTTCGGCGACGCAGTCGTCGTGAAATCAGGCACTGCGGTGTCCCAGGAATACCGCGTTCGCAGGGTTTACGACGACTGCGTCGCCGAACGCAGCCTCGCAGGCTCGGCAGCTGCTACATCGACCTTGGTGTGTTTAGGGATAGGAAAGCAAGTTTGGGCTTTACTCCGCTCGTGCATTGCGGCTGAATCGCGGTTTGTTTTTTCGACAAGGCTGTACTGCATGCTGATCGCATCGTTGATTTTCCTGCTGACCATCACCTTGGTGATCTGGCAGCCAAAAGGCCTTGGCGTTGGCTGGAGCGCAGTATTCGGCGCGGTGCTTGCGCTGATTTTCGGGGTCGTGCACCTGAGCGACATCCCGCTGGTGTGGCAGATTATCTGGAACGCCACCGGGACCTTTGTCGCGCTGATTGTCATCAGTCTGCTGTTGGACGAGGCGGGATTCTTCGCCTGGGCAGCGTTGCATGTGGCCCGCTGGGGGCGGGGCAGCGGACGCAAGCTATTTGCTTACATGGTGTTGCTCGGTGCGTTGGTGTCGGCGTTGTTCGCCAACGACGGGGCAGCGCTGATTCTCACGCCCATCGTGATTTCCATGCTGCTGGCGTTGCGCTTTTCCCCGGCGGCGACCCTGGCGTTCGTCATGGGCGCCGGTTTCATCGCTGATACGGCGAGTCTGCCGTTGGTGGTGTCGAACCTGGTGAACATCGTTTCCGCGGACTTCTTCCACATCAGTTTCAACCGTTACGCGGCGGTGATGATCCCGGTCAACCTGGTGAGTGTCGCGGCAACCCTGGCGATGCTGATGTGGTTTTTCCGTCGTTCCATTCCCAAGGATTACGACCCCGAACAACTGGAGCATCCGGCTTCAGCGATCCACGACCACGCCACGTTTTATGCCGGTTGGGCCGTGTTGGTGATTCTGCTGCTCGGCTGCTTCGCGCTCGAGCCTCTGGGGATTCCGATCAGTGCCATCTCTGCGGTGTGCGCGGTGTTGCTGCTGGCCATCGCGGCCCGTGGTCACAAGATTTCCACGCGCAAAGTCATCAAAGAAGCGCCGTGGCACATCGTGATTTTCTCGCTGGGCATGTACCTGGTGGTGTATGGCCTGCGCAACGCCGGACTCACGGGGTATCTGGCCGGATGGCTGGATGGTTTTGCCGGTTACGGCGTGTGGGGCGCGGCCATGGGCACGGGCGTGCTGACGGCGCTGCTGTCGTCGGCAATGAATAATTTGCCGACGGTGCTGATCGGTTTGCTGTCGATCGATGCCAGCCAGGCGACCGGGGTGGTGAAGGAGGCGATGATCTACGCCAACGTCATCGGCAGTGACCTGGGGCCGAAGATTACACCGATCGGCAGCCTGGCGACGTTGCTGTGGTTGCATGTGCTGGAGCGCAAGAGCATTCGGATCGGTTGGGGGTATTACTTCAAGGTCGGGATTGTGCTGACGGTGCCGGTGTTGTTGGTGACGTTGGCGGCGCTGGCTGTGCGGTTGTCTATCTAAATCGCATCGGCCCAGACGCTAAAAACTCAGCCACTGCCAGGAACGTTAGGCCAAAGATCCGCCACCAGAAACAGCCGCTCGGCTTCTTCCCAATCGCCCTGGGCGTTTTCTGTGAGTCGCACCAGCAACCGCGCCGGGGCCAGTGGCTCCAGGTCGCTGAGCCAGGCATTCAGCTGTTCAGTGCTCCAGGTCTGCTCCACCGGATAGTAGGCCGGTGCCAGCCAGGCATGGCGGGGCAGGGGTTGCCAGCGACCGAACGGGCGCTGCACGACAAAGTCTGCCCAGTCCTTCTGATGCAGCCAGCTACCGCGTAAATGCAGGGGATGTGCGCCACTCGGTGGCTCGGCCGGTCCCGGCCACGGGTACAGCAAATAGCCGCCCAGCCACAAATGCGCACTGAACTGCTGGATATCCAGCGCGGCCAATACTTCGCGGCTCTCCGGGCGCGCCGAAATCGGTAATTGATGCTGAGTCAGATGGGCCAGTTTGCGGTCCAGTCGATCGTGGCAGCCGGGGCCGAGCCACTGCGCCGTGTCGTGTCCGTCGCCATTTTGCGGGCCGAGGTAAAGTTTGATCGCCAATTCCAGATGATGCACGCCGTCACGATCGCGCAGCAGCATGTCCAGCTCACCCAGCGTGTGACCTTCGCGGCGGATCGGCATGTTGGCGGCAATCAGGTCGATACCCGGTGCGTGCCGCACGGCGTATTGCCAGAGGCGTTCGTAGTACAAGCCCAGTCGCCGGGTTCGGGCCTGCGCCAGCCAGTGCAGCAAGTCATAACTGTCTCGATCCAGTTGCCGCAGCCACTGTTCCAGCCGCTCCGGCGCTTGTACCCAGTCACTGCCGGTCAGCGGATGACGCTGCGGCCACGTCGTGACGCCCAGCATCGGCGGCGCGAGGATGACCCAGGCCAGGTCGCGCACTTCGGGGTGGCGCAACTGGTGGGGTAACTGCAGCAAATCGGGAAATAAGATCATCTTGCGAGCATAGCCTCAATCGTGAGTACACCGTTGTGGCTGAAAGGATTTTGTCTATCCTGCGCTTTCGCCCATAATCGTGTTTTTCACCGTCGCGCAGGAACCTCATGGAGCAATTTCGTAATATCGGCATCATCGGTCGCCTGGGCAGTTCTCAGGTGCTGGATACCGTCCGCCGACTGAAACGGTTTCTGCTCGATCGTCACCTGCACGTGATCCTCGAAGACACCATCGCCGAAGTCCTGCCCGGTCATGGCCTGCAAACCTCGTCGCGCAAGATGCTCGGTGAAGTATGTGACATGGTGATTGTGGTCGGTGGTGACGGCAGTCTGTTGGGCGCCGCCCGCGCGCTGGCCCGACACAATATTCCGGTGCTCGGCATCAACCGTGGCAGCCTGGGCTTCCTGACCGATATTCGCCCCGATGAGCTGGAAGTCAAAGTCGCCGAAGTGCTCGACGGCCACTATCTGGTGGAAAACCGCTTCCTGTTGCAAGCCGAAGTCCGCCGTCACGCCGAGGCCATCGGCCAGGGCGACGCGCTGAACGACGTGGTGCTGCACCCCGGCAAGTCGACGCGGATGATCGAGTTCGAGTTGTACATCGACGGCCAGTTTGTCTGCAGCCAGAAGGCCGACGGCCTGATCGTCGCCACGCCGACCGGTTCGACGGCCTACGCGCTGTCGGCGGGCGGGCCGATCATGCATCCCAAGCTCGACGCTATTGTGATTGTGCCGATGTACCCCCATACCTTGTCGGGCAGGCCGATTGTGGTCGATGGCAACAGTGAGCTGAAAATCGTCGTGTCCAAAGATATGCAGATTTACCCGCAAGTCTCCTGTGATGGGCAGAACCATTTCACCTGCGCACCGGGTGACACCATCACCATCAGCAAGAAGGCCCAGAAGCTGCGGCTGATTCACCCGCTCGATCACAACTACTATGAAGTCTGCCGGACCAAACTCGGCTGGGGCAGCAAGTTGGGTGGTGGAGGCGACTGATGCTCGATCCCGCGCGTAGCTACGACCTGATCGGTGACGTGCACGGTTGCGCTCTGACCCTTGAGCACTTGCTCGACCGGCTCGGTTACCAAAAACACGGTGGTGTCTGGCGGCATCCGTCGCGCATGGCGGTGTTCGTCGGCGACATCATCGACCGCGGCCCGCGGATTCGCGAAGCGCTGCACATCGTTCACGACATGGTCGAAGCCGGCCAGGCGCTGTGCATCATGGGTAACCATGAATTCAACGCCCTCGGCTGGAGCACGCCGGCACCCCCGGGCAGCGGCAAGCAGTTCGTGCGTGAGCACACCCCGCGCCATGCCCGTTTGCTGAGCGAAACCCTCACCCAGTTCGAAGACCATCCGGCTGACTGGCATGATTTCCTGCAATGGTTCTATGAGATGCCATTGTTCGTCGATGCCGGGCGATTCCGGGTGGTGCATGCCTGCTGGGACGCGGGGCTGATCGAACCGCTGCGCGCGCTATTCCCCAATGGTTGCGTCGATGAACATTTCCTCCAGGCCTCGGCCGTACCGGGCAGTTTCGCCTGCACCGTGTTCGACCGCCTGCTGCGTGGCACTGACATGCGCTTGCCTCATGGGTTGACCATGACCAGTGGCGATGGCCTGACGCGTTCGTTCTTCCGCACCAAGTTCTGGGAAGACGACCCGCAAACTTACGGAGACATCGTGTTCCAGCCCGACGCCTTGCCCGAACCCGTGGCCCGGACGCCGCTGTCGTCCACTGAAAAAAACACCTTGCTGCGCTATGGCGTCGATGAGCCATTGTTGTTCGTGGGCCATTACTGGCGCAGCGGCAAGCCGGCGCCGATCCGGCCGAACCTGGCCTGCCTGGATTACAGCGCGGTGCTCTACGGCAAACTGGTCGCCTACCGCCTGGACCAGGAAACCCGCCTCGACCCGCATAAATTTGTCTGGGTCGATGTCGAGCGGCCGGAGGTGCTGCGATGAGTGCCGTTGCCGTTTTACGGCTGCCGCTGGCGGTGGACTTGAGCGGGTTCGTCAAACTGTTGCAGCGCATGCAGGTGCCGCATCGGGTCAGCGAAGAGGCAGGCGAGCAGGTGCTGTGGGTGCCGGCCAACATCAGCGAAGACGTGCGTGTGTTGTATGAGCGCTTCCCGGCCGGTGATCCCGATCAACAGCTGGACATTCCGGTGGCGCAAACCATCAATCGTCCCGGGTTCGTCGAGCAACTGCGCCACGCCAAGGCGACAGCATTCGTGTTGCTGCTGAGCCTGCTTGTCGGCGCGGTGACGCTGCTGGGCGAAAACCTCGACACGATGCGCTGGCTGACCTTCCTTGATTTCCGCGTTGTCGGCGAGTACATCCACTTCGTGCCCTTGGCCGACAGCCTGGCGGCGGGGCAATGGTGGCGTCTGGTGACGCCGATGCTGATCCACTTCGGCATCCTGCACCTGGCCATGAACGGCATGTGGTACTGGGAGCTGGGCCGACGTATCGAGTCGCGCCAGGGCAGCATCAACCTGATCGGCCTGACGTTGCTGTTCGGCCTGGTCTCGAACTACGCCCAGTATTATTTCAGTGGTCCGACCCTGTTCGGCGGGCTGTCCGGCGTGCTCTACGGCCTGCTCGGGCATTGCTGGATTTTCCAGATATTGTCGCCGAACCGTGCTTATCGCCTGCCGCGCGGCGTGCTGGTGATGATGTTGGTGTGGCTGCTGCTGTGTCTGTCCGGGCTGGTCTCGATGATCGGCTTCGGTGAAATTGCCAATGCGGCCCACGTCGGCGGGTTGCTCGTCGGATGCTTGACCGGCTTGTTGGGTGGTTTGTACAACCGCCGTAAACTGGCCGCCTAAATAGTTATGTCAATAAAGAGCGCGGAGCCCTTGATGTCCTCTTTTAACGAAATGATCAACAACATCACCCCTGATATCTACCAGAGCCTGAAACTGGCGGTGGAAATCGGCAAATGGTCCGACGGTGGCAAACTCACCGCCGAACAACGCGAACTGTCGCTGCAAGCGATGATCGCCTGGGAAATCCAGAACCTTCCCGAAGACCAGCGCACCGGTTACATGGGCGTGCAGGAGTGCGGCTCCAAGTCGATCGAAGTGCCGAATATCCTGTTCAAATCGGATGCCGTCCATTGATCGAGATTGGCCGCGGTGCAATCAGCAAAATGTCGGCGCGCCTTGACGGGCCGAACGTGCAGTACGCGTTTCGTCTGGACGACGTCGAGGTGCCGGTCAATCCTTTGATCGGGACCACGGTGCGCCTGGAATACCTGGGGGCGATTCATTGCTCCCATTGCGGGCGCAAGACCAAAACCAGTTTCAGCCAGGGTTACTGCTACCCGTGCATGACCAAACTGGCCCAATGCGATATCTGCATCATGAGCCCGGAGCGTTGCCACTATGACGCTGGCACCTGCCGTGAGCCGGAGTGGGGCGAGAAGTTCTGCATGACGGATCACATTGTGTATCTGTCCAACTCTTCGGGGGTGAAGGTCGGGATTACCCGCGCCACCCAGCTGCCGACCCGTTGGATCGATCAGGGCGCCCGTCAGGCCTTGCCAATCATGCGTGTCTCGACCCGTCAGCAGTCGGGCTTCGTCGAAGACCTGTTCCGCAGTCAGGTCGCGGACAAGACCAACTGGCGTGCTTTACTCAAGGGCGATGCGGTGTCGGTCGACCTGGCGCAGGTTCGTGATCAGCTGTTCGACAGCTGCGCCGAAGGTTTGCAAGGTTTACAGGAACGATTCGGCCTACAGGCGATCCAGACTATTGCCGATGTAGAAACGCTCGAAATCCGCTATCCGATCGAGCAATACCCGGCGAAAATTGTCAGCTTCAACCTGGACAAGAATCCGATTGCCGAAGGCACGCTGCTAGGGATCAAAGGCCAATACCTGATCTTCGACACTGGCGTGATCAATATTCGTAAATACACGGCCTATCAGCTCGCCGTGCATCAGTAAGGACTCCAGCATGCGCACCGAACAACCGAAGATGATCTACCTGAAGGACTATCAGGCGCCCGAGTACCTGATCGACGAGACGCACCTGACCTTCGAGTTGTACGAGGACCACAGCCTGGTCCATGCGCAACTGGTGATGCGCCGCAATCCTGAACGTGGCCCGGGCCTGCCGCCGCTGGTGCTGGATGGTCAGCAGCTTGAGTTGTTGACGGTGAACCTCGCCGACCGCGAACTCGGCGCCGACGACTACGTGTTGACCGAAAACCATCTGACGCTGCAACCCTTGAGCGAACGCTTTACGGTCGACACCAGCGTGCGCATTCACCCTGAAACCAACACCGCGCTGGAAGGCCTGTACAAATCCGGCGCGATGTTCTGCACCCAGTGCGAGGCCGAAGGCTTCCGCAAGATCACCTATTACCTCGACCGTCCGGACGTGATGAGTACGTTCACTACCACGGTGGTTGCCGAGCAGCACAGCTATCCGGTGCTGCTGTCGAACGGCAACCCGATTGCCTCAGGTCCTGGCGAAGACGGCCGGCACTGGGCGACCTGGGAAGATCCGTTCAAGAAACCGGCCTACCTGTTTGCGTTGGTGGCCGGTGATTTGTGGTGCGTCGAAGACACCTTCACCACCATGACCGATCGCGCTGTGGCGCTGCGCATTTATGTCGAGCCGGAAAACATCGACAAGTGCCAGCACGCCATGAACAGCCTGAAGAAGTCGATGCGCTGGGACGAAGAGGTCTACGGTCGTGAGTACGACCTGGACATTTTCATGATCGTCGCGGTCAACGACTTCAACATGGGCGCCATGGAGAACAAGGGCCTCAACATCTTCAACTCCAGCGCCGTGCTGGCCCGCGCCGAAACGGCCACCGACGCCGCGCACCAGCGGGTCGAGGCGATTGTTGCCCACGAATACTTCCACAACTGGTCGGGCAACCGCGTGACCTGCCGCGACTGGTTCCAGTTGTCGCTGAAGGAAGGCTTCACCGTGTTCCGCGATTCGGGCTTCTCCGCCGACATGAACTCGGCCACGGTCAAGCGCATCCAGGACGTGGCGTACCTGCGCACCCACCAGTTCGCCGAAGACGCCGGCCCCATGGCTCACGCCGTGCGCCCGGACAGCTTCATCGAGATTTCCAACTTCTACACCCTGACCGTGTACGAAAAGGGTTCGGAAGTGGTCGGCATGATCCATACCTTGCTTGGGGCCGAAGGCTTCCGCAAAGGCAGCGACCTGTACTTCGAACGCCATGACGGCCAGGCCGTGACGTGCGACGACTTCATCAAGGCCATGGAAGACGCCAACGGCGTCGACCTGACCCAGTTCAAGCGCTGGTACAGCCAGGCCGGCACACCGCGTTTGGCGGTCAGCGAGTCCTACGACGCGGCGGCGAAAACCTACAGCCTGACGTTCCGTCAAAGCTGCCCGGCAACCCCGGACAAGGTTGAGAAGTTGCCGTTCGTGATCCCGGTCGAATTGGGCCTGCTGGACTCCAAAGGCGCGGCCATTGCGTTGCGTCTTTCCGGTGAAGCCAGCGCTCAGGGCACCTCACGGGTCATTTCGGTGACTGAAGCCGAGCAGACATTTACTTTCATCGACATCGCGGAACAGCCATTGCCTTCGTTGCTGCGTGGCTTCTCGGCGCCGGTGAAACTGAGCTTCCCGTACAACCGCGATCAGCTGATGTTCCTGATGCAGCACGACAGCGACGGTTTCAACCGCTGGGATGCGGGTCAGCAATTGTCGGTTCAGGTGCTGCAAGAGCTGATTGCTCAGCAGCAAAAGGGCGAGAAGCTGGTGCTGGATCAGCGTCTGGTTTCTGCTTTGCGCACCGTGCTGTCGGACGAGACGCTGGATCAGGCGATGGTCGCGGAAATGCTTTCGCTGCCGGGCGAGGCGTATCTGACCGAGATCAGCGAAGTGGCTGACGTTGACGCCATTCACATCGCTCGCGAGTTTGCTCGTAAACAATTGGCAGAAGGTTTGTTCGAGGCGTTGTGGCTGCGTTATCAGGCCAATCGCGATCTCTCGAAGAAAACCCCGTATGTAGCCGAGGCCGAGCACTTCGCTCGTCGCGCATTGCAGAACATTGCGCTGTCGTACCTGATGCTCAGCGGTAAACCGGAAGTGTTGGCGGCGACGCTTGAGCAGTTCGAGACCAGCGACAACATGACCGAGCGTTTGACGGCGTTGGCGGTGCTGGTCAATTCGTCGTTCGAAGACGAGAAAGCCAAGGCACTGGCCAGTTTTGCCGAGCACTTCAAGGACAATCCGCTGGTCATGGATCAGTGGTTCAGCGTCCAGGCCGGCAGCGTGTTGCCCGGTGGTCTGGAGCGGGTCAAGGCGTTGATGCAGCATCCGGCATTCAACATCAAGAACCCAAACAAGGTGCGGGCGCTGGTGGGGGCGTTTGCCGGGCAGAACCTGATCAACTTCCATGCGGCGGATGGTTCGGGTTATCGGTTCCTCGCGGATCTGGTGATCGAGTTGAACGGGTTTAACCCGCAGATTGCTTCTCGGCAGTTGGCGCCGCTGACTCGCTGGCGCAAATACGACGACGCGCGTCAGGCGTTGATGAAAGGTGAGCTGGAGCGGATTCGCGCTTCGGGTCAGTTGTCGAGTGATGTGTTTGAGGTGGTCAGCAAAAGCCTGGCCTGAGTTTGGGTTTGCTATGGCGGCCTTCGGGCCGACCATGCTGTTGTTGACTGAGTACATATCCGTTGCTGCGGTAACGGCGACTTAGGGTTTCGCCCTTACGGCGACTCACTTTTTTTACAAACGCCTAAAAAAAGTAAGCAAAAAAACGCTCGCCCCAAGCGTCCGGCCCCTCGCTTAGGCTCGGCGTTCCTTCGTTCCGGTATCCATCCGGGGACACTGCCCTCCGGTCTGCTTCGCGACGACCTACATGCAGCGTGTTCGACTGCGTCGAACGGCGCTGCGCGCCACTCCCCGGATGCACACCTCCACTCAGCCTCCCGACGGGGCGGGTGGATCAAGATCAAGAGCTGCAGGCGAGCTAACGCTCGGCCTGTTGAGTGGTGAGAAGCGGGTGTACACCCATCCCCTGTAGGAGCTGTCGAGTGAAACGAGGCTGCGATCTTTTGATCTGGCTGTGGCTGTGGCTGTGGCTGTGGCTGTGGCTGTGGCTGTGGCTTTAGATCTTGATTCTGCTTTTGATCTCTCGCCCCTTCGGCAGGCCGAGCGTAGGTGTTCATCAGGGGGTTAGGCGCGCAGCGCCGTGCGGCGGAGCCGCACACATCGAGAGGAGGTCGTCGCGAAGCAGACCGTAGGCGATGCCCCCTGATGGATACCGGAGCGAGGGAACGCGGAGCTTTAGCGAGGCGCCGTACGCCGGGGCGAAGCCTTTTGGTTACTTTTCGGCGTCTGGAAAAGTGACTCGCTGTAAGAGCGAAACCATAAGTAGCCGTTACCGCAGAAATGGATATGTACACCAAACCCCGAAACCCCGAAACCCCGAAACCCCGAAACCCCGAAACCCCGAAACCCCGAAACCCCGAAACCCCGAAACCCCGAAACCCCGAAACCCCAAACCCCAAACCCCAAACCCCAAACCCCAATCACCCCACCTGATACCCAAACATTCACCCAACCCCCATACCCCCCCAGGTTAACAAAACATAACGTGGCGTCGATTGTCAGACCTTTCCAAACCCCGATAGGATAAGCCAGCTTCCGAAGGGGGCTCTAGATTGCGCATTTCAGGACTATGCTCCAGAAAAGGCATTCGCAAAGAGCATCCCTTATGGCGCCCAGAAAGGTTGAACGACCTAACAATAATAATGGGGGAAGGTCTATGAGTGAGCCTGTCATGGGTGTGGGTATCTGCCGCCCGCCGGCACTACGCAAATTCGCGTTGCTGGCTACAGCGCTCTCGCTGTTGGGCTGTGCCGCGCTGTCGGCACCTGCGCTGGCCGCAGCGGCGCCAACATCCGACATTGTTTATTCCGTTGAATCTGCCAAAGCCAGCAAGAGCCTGATGCTCGACGTCGTGCACGCCGGCAAACGCCTGGTGGCAGTCGGGGATCGCGGGCACATTTTGTATTCCGATGACCAGGGCGCGACCTGGACCCAAGCCAAGGTACCGACGCGGCAAATGCTGACGTCGGTGTATTTCGTCGACGACAAACACGGTTGGGCCGTCGGCCATGATGCGCAGATCCTCGCGAGCGAGGACGGCGGCGTCACCTGGACCAAGCAATTCGAAGACCTGAAACGCGAATCGCCGCTGCTCGACGTCTGGTTCCAGGACGTCAACAGCGGCTTTGCCGTGGGCGCCTACGGTGCGTTGATCGCCACCACCGACGGCGGCAAGCACTGGGAAGATGTCAGCGATCGCCTCGACAACGAAGACCAGTACCACCTCAACGGCATTGCCGCGGTCAAGGATGCCGGGCTGTTCATCGTCGGCGAGCAGGGCAGCATGTTCCGCTCTGCCGACGAGGGCCAGACCTGGGAAAAGCTTGAAGGTCCCTACCAAGGCTCGCTGTTCGGCGTGATCGGCACCGCTCAAGCCAATACGCTGCTGGCCTACGGGCTGCGAGGCAATCTGTTTCGCTCCACCGATTTCGGCACGACCTGGGATCCGGTTGAACTCAAGGCCGCTCGCGGTGCGCTGGAATTCGGTCTGTCCGGCGCGACGCTGCTCGACGACGGTTCCATCGTGATCGTCGGTAACGGTGGCTCGGTGATCCGCAGCAACGACAACGGCGAAACCTTCAGCGTGTTCAACCGTCCGGATCGCATTTCCGTTTCGGCAGTCACCGCAGCGGGCAACGGCAATCTGATTCTGGCAGGACAGGGTGGCGTTCGTGTCACTTCGCCAACCGGCGCCGGCGCAGAGAATGGAAAAAATGGGTCGTCCAAATGAGCCGGGCAAATAATAAGAAGGCGGGTCTATGACATCCTTGAGCACTCATCATCATGACAAGGCGACGTTTCTCGAGCGCCTGATTTTCAACAACCGCCCGGCAGTGATCGTCATCTGCCTGCTGGTCAGTATTTTCCTGTTCTGGCAGGCGACGCTGATCCGGCCGTCCACCAGTTTCGAAAAAATGATCCCGCTCGAGCATCCATTCATTCAAAAGATGATGGAGCATCGCAACGATCTGGCGAACCTGGGCAACACGGTGCGCATCTCGGTGGAAGCCACTGATGGCGACATCTTCTCCAAGGAGTACATGGAGACCCTGCGTCAGATCAACGACGAGGTGTTCTACATCTCCGGTGTTGACCGTTCCGGCCTCAAGTCGCTGTGGAGCCCGAGCGTACGCTGGACCGAAGTGACGGAGGAGGGCTTCGCCGGTGGTGAAGTGATTCCGCAGAGCTACAACGGTTCCCAGCAAAGCCTCGATCTGTTGCGCAACAACGTGCTCAAGTCCGGTCAGGTCGGGCGTCTGGTGGCCAACGACTTCAAGTCGAGCATTGTCGATATCCCACTGCTGGAGTCCTACCCGGACCCGCAGGACCAGGGCAAGTTGCTGGCGCTGGATTACCGCAAGTTCTCTCACGAGCTCGAAGACAAGATCCGCAACAAATTCGAAGCCCAGAACCCCAACGTGCAGATCCACATCGTCGGTTTCGCCAAGAAAGTCGGCGACCTGATCGATGGGCTGGTCATGGTGGTGATGTTCTTCGGCGTTGCCTTCATCATCACGTTGATCCTGCTGTACTGGTTCACCAACTGCATGCGTAGCACCGTGGCGGTGTTGAGTACGACGCTGGTGGCGGTGGTCTGGCAGCTCGGCTTGATGCACTTCTTCGGCTTCGGGCTCGATCCGTATTCGATGCTGGTGCCGTTCCTGATCTTCGCCATTGGTATTTCCCACGGTGTGCAGAAGATCAACGGGATTGCCTTGCAGTCCAGCGAGGCGGACAACGCCTTGACTGCGGCGCGGCGCACGTTCCGTCAGCTGTTCCTGCCGGGGATGATCGCGATCCTCGCGGATGCGGTGGGTTTCATCACGCTGCTGATCATCGACATCGGCGTGATTCGTGAACTGGCCATCGGCGCGTCTATCGGCGTGGCGGTGATCGTGTTCACCAACCTGATCCTGCTGCCAGTGGCGATTTCCTACGTCGGTATCAGCAAACGCGCCGTCGATCGCAGTAAGAAAGACGCGCACCGCGAACACCCGTTCTGGCGTCTGCTGTCAAACTTTGCCAGCCCGAAAGTGGCGCCGGTGTCGATCGTCCTGGCCTTGTTGGCCTTCAGCGGCGGCCTCTGGTACAGCCAGAACCTGAAAATCGGTGACCTCGACCAGGGTGCTCCAGAACTGCGTCCAGACTCGCGCTACAACAAGGACAACAACTTCATCATCAGCAATTACTCCACCAGTTCCGACGTGTTGGTGGTGATGGTCAAGACCAAGTCCGAAGGCTGCTCGCGCTACGAAGCCATGGCGCCGATCGACGAGCTGATGTGGAAGATGCAGAACACCGAGGGCGTGCAGTCGGCGATCTCGCTGGTGACCGTGTCCAAGCAGATGATCAAGGGCATGAACGAAGGCAACCTGAAATGGGAAACCCTGTCGCGTAACCCGGACGTGCTGAACAACTCGATCGCTCGGGCTGATGGTCTGTACAACAACAGTTGCTCCCTGGCGCCGGTGCTGGTGTTCCTCAACGATCACAAGGCCGCAACCCTGGATCGCGCCGTGCATGCGGTGCAGGACTTCGCCAAGGAGAACAACAAGGAAGGCCTGGAATTCATCCTCGCCGCCGGTAACGCCGGGATCGAGGCTGCCACCAACGAGGTGATCAAGGAATCCGAGCTGACCATCCTGGTCCTGGTGTACATCTGCGTGGCGACCATGTGCATGATCACCTTCCGCTCCTGGGCCGCGACGTTGTGCATCGTACTGCCGCTGGTACTGACTTCGGTACTCGGCAACGCCCTGATGGCCTTCATGGGCATTGGCGTGAAAGTCGCGACCCTACCGGTTGTGGCGCTCGGGGTGGGGATCGGCGTGGATTACGGCATCTACATCTACAGCCGTCTGGAAAGCTTCCTGCGTGCCGGTCTGCCGTTGCAAGAGGCGTACTACCAGACGCTGAAGTCCACCGGTAAAGCCGTGCTGTTCACCGGTCTGTGCCTGGCGATCGGCGTGTGCACCTGGATCTTCTCGGCCATCAAGTTCCAGGCCGACATGGGCCTGATGCTGACCTTCATGCTGCTCTGGAACATGTTCGGCGCACTGTGGCTGCTGCCAGCGCTGGCACGGTTCCTGATCAAACCGGAGAAACTGGCGGGGCAGAAGGGCAATTCGTTGTTTGCCCACTGATCCCAGGCTGAAATAGAAAAGCCGCAACCTTGGTTGCGGCTTTTTTACATCCCGAATTCCACACTACCCCCCTGTAGGAGTGAGCCTGCTCGCGATAGCGGTCTAACATTCAACATCTATGTCGAATGACACTCCGTCATCGCGAGCAGGCTCACTCCTACAGGGGATTTTTGTAGCTATGGGATTGTGTTGTGTCAGGAAGGATCGGTACCCAACACCGCATTCAACGCACTACGCGCATCATCCAGTTGCACCAGCGTCGCATGCCGCGCACCCAGCGCATCCCGGTTCTCGATCGCCGTCAGAATCGCCTTGTGCCGGGGCAATGCCAGTTCATGCAGATTCGGCCGCTGGTTCGAATGCTTCAAGGCTTCGGCAATCGCCACCGACAGCATGTTGCACAGGTTGGCCAGCAAGTCGTTATGGGTCGCATCGGCAATCCGGCTATGGAAATCCAGGTCCGGTTGCAGCAGCGCTTCCGGCGTCGGCGCCGCTTCCATGCGTTGGTAGGCTTCACCGATAGAGGCGATGTCAGCCTCCGTGGCGAACTGCGCGGCGAGGGCAGCCGCTGCGGGTTCGATGATGCTGCGCACGCTGGTCAGCAGGTCGAAGAATTCATTTTGCGGGCTGCTTTGCATCAGCCAGTGCAGCACATCCGGATCGAGCATGTGCCATTCCTTGCGCTGCTTGACCACCGTGCCCACTCGCGGACGGGAATACACCAGACCCTTGGCGACCAACACCCGGGTGGCTTCGCGCAGGACTGGACGGCTGACCGCGTACTCCTCGCACAACAGGGCTTCGGCGGGCAGTTTGTCACACGGCTTGAAGCGTCCGGAAACGATCTGCATGCCCAGTTCCTGGACGATGCGCGAATGCATGCTTTTGCGGTCGGAGGGTTTGCGGTAATCCATGGGGAACGGCGTGATCCTGGGCGATGGGGTGCTGCGCATGATAACAGGCGTGGACCCGGTCCTGAATCAGATGAAGAACCAATGTGGGAGTGAGCCCGGAGCAGGCTCACTCCTACAAGGGGGATCAGTGGGAGTGGCGGGGAACTTCGGAGCCACGGCAACCCACCAGGAAGTCGAAATCGCAGCCCTGATCCGCCTGCAGCACATGGTCGATGTACAGCTGACGATAACCGCCCACGATCAGTTGCTGCGGCGGTTGCAGGTCGGCCATGCGCGCCGCCAGTTCGGCGTCGGGAATGTCCAGGTGCAGACGACCGTTGGCGCAGTCGAGTTCGATCCAGTCGCCTTCCTTCACCGTCGCCAAAGGTCCGCCGGCGGCCGCTTCCGGCGCCACGTGCAGAACGACAGTGCCGTACGCCGTGCCGCTCATGCGCGCATCGGAAATGCGCACCATGTCCGTCACACCCTGGGCCAGCAACTTGGCCGGCAAACCCATGTTGCCGACTTCGGCCATGCCCGGATAACCCTTCGGCCCGCAGTTTTTCATCACCAGAATCGAGTTGGCGTCCACGTCCAGTTCCGGATCGTTGATCCGTGCCTTGTACATGTCGAAGTTCTCGAACACCACCGCACGCCCGCGGTGTTGCATCAGTTCGGCGCTGGCGGCGGAAGGCTTGAGCACTGCGCCGAGTGGTGCGAGGTTGCCGCGCAACACACAGATGCCGCCGTCGGCGCGGATCGGGTTGTCGAGGGTGCGGATTACTTCATCCTGGCCATAAATCGGCGCGTCCTTGGTGTTCTCGCCGAGGGTTTTGCCGTTGACGGTCAGTGCATTCGGATGCGGAATCAGGTTGGCTTCACCCAGACGACGCAGCACCGCTGGCAGGCCGCCGGCGTAGTAGAACTCTTCCATCAGGAAGCGCCCGGACGGTTGCAGGTCGACGATGGTCGGCATGCCGCGACCCATACGGGTCCAGTCATCCAGATCCAGTTCCACACCGATGCGCCCGGCGATGGCTTTCAAATGGATCACGGCGTTGGTCGAGCCACCGATGGCGGCGTTCACGCGAATGGCGTTTTCGAAGGCTTCTTTGGTGAGGATTTTCGACAGTTTCAAATCTTCGCGAACCATCTCCACTGCACGCATGCCGGACATGTGCGCCAGCACATAACGACGCGCATCGACCGCTGGAATCGCCGCGTTGTGGGGCAGGGAAGTGCCCAGTGCTTCAGCCATGCAGGCCATGGTCGACGCGGTGCCCATGGTGTTGCACGTACCCGCCGAGCGGGACATGCCACCCTCGGCCGCAAGGAAATCATCGATGGTAATCGTGCCGGCTTTTACCTGTTCACTGAGCTGCCAGACCACGGTGCCCGAGCCAATGTCCTGACCTTTGTGCTTGCCGTTGAGCATCGGCCCGCCGGTGACGACGATGGCCGGTACGTCACAACTGGCCGCGCCCATCAACAATGCCGGGGTGGTTTTGTCGCAACCGGTCAGCAGCACAACCCCGTCAATCGGGTTGCCGCGAATCGCTTCTTCGACGTCCATGCTCGCCAGGTTGCGGGTGAGCATGGCGGTTGGACGCAGGTTCGACTCGCCGTTGGAGAACACCGGGAATTCCACGGGAAAACCCCCAGCCTCGATCACCCCGCGTTTGACGTGCTCCGCGATCTGGCGGAAATGCGCGTTGCACGGGGTCAGTTCCGACCAGGTGTTGCAGATGCCGATGATCGGCTTGCCATGGAACTGGTGGTCGGCGATGCCCTGATTCTTCATCCAGCTGCGGTACATGAAGCCGTTTTTGTCGGCAGTGCCAAACCATTGGGCGGAGCGCAGGGTGGGTTTCTTATCAGACATAATCGGTTCTCTTATTGTATGACTATATAGTTAGAGCTGAGGCGTAACATAAGCGCAATTTCGGCCGTTTGGAAGTGTTGTTGCGTAAATAGTATTACTATATAGTCCGTTTCAACGGAGGGATGGCCCTGGCGGTTTTCCGCGAGAGGCGTCCCCCGAGGTTCTATAACAACAACAATCGGAGACCGATCTCATGAGCCAGGAACTGCGGCTTATTCGTCGCATCACGCTGAAACTGATTCCCTTCCTGATCCTGCTGTACCTGATCGCCTATGTGGATCGCTCCGCCGTAGGTTTCGCCAAGTTGCACATGGGCGCCGACCTCGGTATCGGTGACGCGGCTTACGGGTTGGGTGCCGGGCTGTTTTTCATTGGCTATTTCTTGCTGGAAATTCCCAGCAACCTGATGCTCGAACGCTTTGGCGCGCGGCGCTGGTTCGCGCGGATCATGGTCACCTGGGGCGCCATCACCATCGGCATGGCCTTCGTCCAGGGACCGCACAGTTTCTATGTGATGCGCTTTCTGCTCGGCGCGGCGGAAGCCGGGTTCTTCCCGGGCGTTCTCTACTACATCACCCAGTGGTTCCCGGTGCGCCATCGCGGCAAGATCCTTGGACTATTCATCCTTTCCCAACCCATCGCCATGTTGATCACCGGCCCGGTGTCCGGCGGTCTGCTCGGCATGGACGGCGTTCTTGGCCTGCATGGCTGGCAGTGGCTGTTCATCGTCATCGGCACTCCGGCGATCCTGTTGACCTGGCCAGTGCTGCGTTGGCTGCCGGATGGTCCGAAACAAGTGAAGTGGATGGACCAGGCCGAAAAAGACTGGCTGACCGGCGAACTGAAAAAGGATCTTGAGGAGTACGGCCAGACCCGCCACGGCAATCCGTTGCACGCCCTCAAGGACAAACGCGTGTTGCTGCTGGCGCTGTTCTATCTGCCGGTGACCCTGAGCATCTACGGCCTGGGCTTGTGGTTGCCGACCTTGATCAAACAGTTCGGTGGCACGGATCTGGTGACCGGTTTTGTGTCGTCGGTGCCGTACATCTTCGGGATCATCGGGTTGCTGATCATTCCGCGCAGTTCCGACCGCTTGAATGATCGCTACGGCCACTTGGCGGTGCTTTACGTGTTGGGCGCCATCGGCCTGTTTCTCAGTGCCTGGTTGACCGTGCCGGTGCTGCAACTGGCGGCGTTGTGCCTGGTGGCCTTTGCGCTGTTTTCCTGCACCGCGGTGTTCTGGACCTTGCCAGGCCGCTTCTTTGCCGGCGCCAGTGCGGCGGCAGGGATCGCCTTGATCAACTCGGTGGGCAACCTCGGCGGCTACATCGGCCCGTTCGTGATCGGCGCACTGAAGGAATACACCGGCAACCTGGCTTCGGGCCTGTACTTCTTGTCTGGCGTGATGGTGTTCGGTCTGGTGTTGACCGGTGTGGTCTATCGCCTGCTGGAACGCAAGCACGTACTGCCGGCCGACCAGTTCGCTGCCAGCGCCCGTGGCGCTACCCGCACCTGAATGACTGACACCGCCCCCTGTAGGAGTGAGCCTGCTCGCGATGACGGAGTGTCATTCGACATAGATGTTGAAGGTTAGACCGCTATCGCGAGCAGGCTCACTCCTACAGGGATCTGCGGTGTTCTGAATAACAAAGGAGAAAATCATGCGTTTAGTTCAGTTCGAATTGAGTAACGGCGAGCGCCGGGTGGGCGTGGTCGAAGACAGTCTGGTGCGCGAAGTGCAGGACGCGCGCACGGTTCGCGACCTGGCGTTGGCCGCGATCGAGGCGGGCGTCAATCTTGAGCAACAGGTGAAAAACCTGGGCCTGGGCATCAGCCATGACTATGCAGAACTGTTGGCCGCGTTGCGTATATTGCCGCCGCTGGATCACCCGGATCCCGCGCACATGCTGGTCAGCGGTACGGGCCTGACCCATTTGGGCAGTGCGTCGGCGCGGGACAAGATGCATCAGCAAGCCGGCGACGAAGCCGCGATGACCGACACCATGCGCATTTTCAAATGGGGAGTGGAGGGCGGTAAACCGGTGGCCGGGCAGGCCGGTGTACAACCGGAATGGTTCTACAAGGGCGACGGCAGCATCGTCGTGCGTCCGGGCCAACCGTTCCCGCTGCCACCGTTCGCCGAAGACGCGGGGGAGGAGCCGGAGCTCAGCGGTCTCTACGTCATCGGCCACGACGGCAAACCGTATCGACTCGGTTTCGCCGTAGGCAACGAGTTTTCTGACCATGTGATGGAACGCAAGAATTACCTGTACCTGGCGCACTCCAAACTGCGCAGTTGCAGCTATGGCCCGGAACTTCGGGTCGGCGAATTGCCGGAGCACCTGGCAGGCACCAGCCGCATCCTGCGCAACGGTGAAGTGCTGTGGCAGAACGAGTTTCTCAGTGGCGAGGCCAACATGTGCCACAGCCTGGAAAACCTCGAGTACCACCATTTCAAGTACAGCCAGTTCCTCCGTCCGGGCGATGTGCACATTCACTTCTTCGGCACCGCGACCCTGTCCTTTGCCGACGGCATTCGCACCCGGCCGGGTGACGTGTTCGAGATCAGTCAGGCCGAGTTCGGTGCACCGTTGATCAACGGGATTGCACCGGTTGCAGCAGCGTTCGAGCCCGGCACCGTTGGCACCCTTTAAGGAGATACGCATGACCCAGATTCTTGGTCACAACTACATCGGCGGCCGGCGTAATGCGGCCGGCCCGCTCAAACTACAGAGCGTCGACGCCAGCACGGGCGAAGCGTTGCCGTACGATTTCTTCCAGGCGACCCCGGAAGAAGTCGATGCCGCCGCCAAGGCTGCCGCCGCGGCGTACCCGACCTATCGCAGCCTGAGCGCCGAACGTCGGGCGCAATTTCTCGATGCGATTGCCGATGAACTGGACGCGCTGGGCGATGACTTTGTTGCGCTGGTCTGCCGCGAAACCGCGCTGCCCGCCGCACGGATTCAAGGCGAGCGCGGTCGCACCAGCGGTCAGATGCGCCTGTTCGCCAAGGTGCTGCGTCGCGGTGATTTCTACGGTGCGCGGATCGATCGGGCATTGCCCGAGCGCCAACCGTTGCCACGTCCGGACTTGCGTCAGTACCGCATCGGCCTCGGGCCGGTGGCCGTGTTTGGCGCGAGTAACTTTCCGTTGGCGTTCTCCACGGCCGGCGGCGACACCGCGTCGGCGTTGGCCGCCGGTTGCCCGGTGGTGTTCAAGGCCCACAGCGGCCACATGGCCACCGCCGAACGGGTGGCCGACGCGATCATTCGCGCCGCAGAAAAAACCGGCATGCCGGCCGGCGTGTTCAACATGATCTACGGCGGTGGCGTCGGCGAAGCGTTGGTCAAGCATCCGGCGATTCAGGCGGTTGGCTTTACCGGTTCGTTGAAAGGTGGTCGTGCGTTGTGCGACATGGCGGCCGCGCGTCCACAACCGATCCCGGTGTTTGCCGAGATGTCGAGCATCAACCCGGTGATCGTGTTGCCGCAGGCACTGCAAGCCCGCGCCGAATCGGTCGCCCGCGACCTCACCGCTTCGGTGGTCCAGGGCTGTGGTCAGTTCTGCACCAATCCCGGTTTGGTGATCGGTATTCGTTCGCCGCAATTCAGTGCGTTCGTGCAACAGGTGGCGAGCCTGATCGGCGATCAGCCAGCGCAAACCATGCTCAATGCCGGAACCTTGGGCAGCTATGGCAAAGGTCTGCAAAAACTCCTCGCGCATCCCGGTATCGAGCATCTGGCCGGTAGCTCGCAACAAGGCAATCAGGCGCAACCGCAGTTGTTCAAAGCGGATGTCAGCCTGTTGATCAAGGGCGATGAAGTGCTGCAGGAAGAAGTGTTCGGCCCCACCACGGTGTTTGTCGAAGTGGCCGATCAGGCGCAGCTCAGCGTCGCGCTGAACGGTCTTCACGGACAGCTGACGGCGACGATCATTGGCGAGCCGGCAGACTTCGAGCAGTTCGCTGAGCTGACGCCGTTGCTGGAACAGAAGGTCGGACGGATCCTGCTCAACGGCTATCCGACTGGCGTGGAAGTCTGCGATTCGATGGTCCACGGCGGGCCGTATCCGGCAACATCCGATGCGCGTGGTACGTCGGTGGGCACCTTGGCCATCGACCGTTTCCTGCGCCCGGTGTGCTTCCAGAACTACCCCGACAGCCTGCTGCCGGAAGCCTTGAAGAATGGCAATCCGCTGCGTATTCAACGGTTGGTGGATGGCCAACCTTCGCGCGAAGCCCTCTAACGGATGATCGTTCTCACGCTCTGCGTGGGAACGATCATAGGGGGATGAGCTATCATTGCGTCTTTCCCATTCAAAGATTGACTGCCATGACTGCCGCAACCGACACCTTGCTCGCCACCCTCGAACACTGCGATATGGTGGAAATCGATGGGCTGCACGCTTTCGAATTTTCCCTCGATGAAGACGATAACCTGCACATCGAATGCCTGGACGGTCGTGTGTCCAAGCACTGGGAGTTCACCCCGGCCGAAGTCGAGGCCGCGACCTTCGATCCAGACTTGCAAAGCTGGCTGATCACCGGCAGTTCCGGCGAGCACCGGTTGGTGTGCATGACCGCGTTCCGCGGTGATGACGACGAGGAAGAAGTGAATGAGGATGCGTAAGCTCTGGCCACTGCTGATGGCCGGCAGCGTCGGCGCAATGGGCTTTCAGGTTGCGTCGGCCGACGACTATCAGTTGCTGGTCGGTTCCTACACAGCCGGTCAGAGCCAGGGGATTTATCGCCTGAACTTCGACAGCGCCACCGGGCAGATCGATGCCAAACCGCTGCAAGTGGTCAAGAGTGAAAACCCGTCCTGGCTGACCCTGTCCAAGGATCAGCGTCACCTGTTCGTGGTCAACGAAAACGGCCCGGGACAGACTGATCCGGTAGGGCGCGTCAGCAGTTATGCGATCGATCCCGAAACCCATGCGCTGAGCCTGATCAATCAGGTGCAGAGCCTGGGCAACGAACCGACGCACTCGGGTCTCAGCATTGAAGCCAGTCACCTGTTTGTCAGCAACTATTCGGTGGCTGAAGATCCGGGCGGCACGCTGGCTGTATTGCCGGTGGACGCCGACGGCAAGCTGAAATCCGTAGTGCAGATGAGCAGCCATCCATCAAGCCGGGTCAATCCCGAGCGGCAGATGTCGGCGCACGTGCATTCCACGGTTGCGTCGCCGGACGGCAAGTACGTGTTCTCCAATGACCTGGGCGCCGACAAGATCTTTGCCTACCGCTTCGACCCCAAGGCTAACCCGGAACTGCCCTTGACCGCCGCGACTCCGGCGTCCGTCCAGTTGCCACCCGGTAGCGGGCCGCGTCATCTGCTGTTCAGCGCCGATGGCAAGCACGCGTGGCTGACCATGGAAATGAGTGCGCAGGTTGCGGTGTTCGATTACAAGGACGGCCAACTCAAGCAAACGCAAATGATCGAGTTGGCGACGGGTCAGCCCGTTTCGGACAAGGCAGCCGCTGCGCTTCACGCGTCGCGCGATGGCAAGTTCCTCTACGTCAGCAACCGTGGCACCGCCAATCAGCTGTTGGTGTTCGCCATCGATTCTGCGACCGGGCACCTCAAGGAACTGCAGCGCCGTTCTGTTGAAGGTGATCACCCGCGTGAGTTCAGCCTCGACCCGAGTGGCAAGTTCTTGTTGATCGCGAACCAGAAAAGTAACCAGATTGTCGTCGTCGAGCGCGATTCAAAGACAGGCCTGCTGGGTAAAACCGTGCAAAAACTGCCGATGGATGCCCCGAGCGATCTCAAGTTCATGGTGCGTCAATAGGCCGCAGGCCCCGGTTGATGGGGCCTGCATCCTTCTATTAATGACGCTGATATCTGCTAATGCTACAAAAGATTTCAAGGCGCCAACCTCGACGGTTAAGTTTGTTTCACGGCCCCACCGGGCATGCAAGCCAACTGAATCCGAGGAACACCGCCATGAACTTCAATCTCTTCTCTGTAATCGCCGCTTCCGCTATCTCTGCCACCGTTGCGTTGCCAGCCAGCGCCAACATTGAAATCAGCGACAAAAAATCCCACGCCCAAAGCTACACCCAGAAATACCTGCAACAGAGCGCCAACTTTTACGCGGCTCTGGATCACAAAACCCAAGCTTGAAATTTGACCCCTGCACCCTTTATGCAGGAGCGAAGTCACTTGCGCCGATCGAGCTGAAAAGCTCCGAGAAACCTGAGTGATGTCGCTCCTGCATAACGCGTTTACGACAGCATCATATTGCTATCAAGGTATTGCTTGATATCACATGGCCACAAGTTTAAATTTGACGCTGATTTTTTGACTCCTTCTCCTGATAAGGATCGACAGCATGGCAATGCGTCTGGCCGTGGTTCTTCTGTTTCTCTATTCCACCCCCATTCTTTCGGCCGCCCAGCCCGTTCCAGCAGAGCCGGATGCGGCCCGCGAGCGCTTGATGAGTTTTATTGAAGACTGAGATAGTTTGGCTTAATGATTAACGAAGCTGATGGTTACTATGGATAACCCTGAGTGGTTATCACCGCTTTTTTGATCGAATCTGTGGGCATCGAAACATGCCTGCGGAGAACATCATGGCCAGCGCAATCATCACTTCTGCCAAACACGGCGCCTACCTGGCTATCGCTCTTTACGTGGTCCTGGTGCTGGTTGTCAGCCTCTCGCCACAATCGCGTCAACCGCTTGAAGCGCCGATTCAAGTCGCTCATCCCGGCATCCAGTTTGAACACCGTTCGCAAACCGCGATGGTCGATCAAGCTGAACTCTCGGGAGTCGCCGGGGAATGAAAGGGCACAGACTTTGGGTCATCGCCTTCCTGGCGTTCATGACCAATGGATCTTCCTTGTTGGGGATCGGACAGGGCTCGGCGGGGTCGGTGGCACGGACTATCGAAGCCAATCACAACCTTGCTCGCAACATTGAAACCGCGAAGGCCCTGGAGCTGCTGGCCGGCAATCCGCCGATCGAACGTCAGGACGATTTCTTCGGGCCGTTCCACGTAGATTGCTCGGCGTTGCAGATGTGTGAAGTGTTGGCGTAAATGCCGGCAGCGATGAGGTCCATTGTGGCGAGGGAGCTTGCTCCCGCTGGGCTGCGAAGCGGCCCCAAAACCTGCAACCTTGGCTCTTCAGGAATACTCTATCCGCCGATTCACGACTGCTTCGCAGCCGAACGGGAGCAAGCTCCCTCGCCACAATTTATTTATGTATTTTCTTGTTTTTGCATCACACCAATAAACAAATCCGACTCCAGAAACTGCTGCAACCAGGCCTGCAAACGCAGATAGGGCGTCTGCCCGAACCACTCGCGATCCACATGGGCGAACTGCCGTACGAACGGCATCAGTGCCACATCCGCCAGACTCGGATGCTCGGCCAGCAAGTAGTCGCGTCCCTCCAGCAACTCATCAAGCCTGCGCAAAAACACCTCGCCCTCGACGCGATAAAACGCCATTGGCTGTTCGGGGTATCGCTCGGCGTACTTGTAGCGATTCAGGTGCATCTTGAACACCTGATCGTTTTCTTCGATCAGCGCGGCGATGAGTTGCTGCCCGACAGGATCATCCTTGAGCAACCAATCCTGCGGATCGCTTTGCGCCAGGGCCCAGTGCATGATCGCCAGACTTTCATCGATCACCTGACCGTCGACGCTCAGCACCGGCACCGTGCCTTTGCTCGACAGCGCCAGCATTTCGGCAGGTTTGGCCTTCAGGCTGACCTCGACAATATTCACCGCAACGCCGGAGTAGCGCAGGGCCATGCGCGCCCGCATCGCGTAGGGGCAGCGGCGGAAGGAATACAGCGTATTCATTTCACCTCCAGCGTACTCAGGCCGTTGCCCTGACGGCGGACCTGAATCTGCACCGGAATCCGTTCATGCATTTCCTGCACGTGCGAGATCACCGCGACTTTACGTCCCTGGGCTTGCAAACCGTCGAGCGCGTCCATGGCCAGTTGCAGGGATTCCGGATCAAGGCTGCCGAAGCCTTCGTCGATGAACAATGATTCGATCTTCAGCGTGCTCGATGCCATGGACGCCAAACCGAGCGCCAGGGCCAGTGACACCAGGAACGTCTCGCCGCCGGACAACGAATGCACCGAACGCAGTTCATCTCCCATTTCGGTGTCCATCACCAACAACCCGAGCATGCTGCCGCCACGTTTGAGGCGATAGCGTCGCACCAGTTGCCGCAACTGAACGTTGGCGTGATGCACCAGCAGGTCGAGGTTGTAGGCCTGGGCGATCTTACGGAAAGTGTCGCCCGTGGCCGAACCGATCAGTGCATTCAAACGTGCCCAGCGCTGGTATTCGGTGTAGGCGTCGGCGATCTGCTGCGCGAGGGCCTGATTGGCGTTTTGCCGGCGCTGATCCTCGGCCTGTTCGGCACGCAGTTCGGCGCAGCGGTGTTCGCTGGCGGTGAACAGGTTTTGCAATTCGGCAAGCGCTGTCGCCAGCTGTTCGGCGTCGAGATTGCCGTTGTGCTGTGCTTGATGATTGAGCAGACGCTGATCGCGTTCCTGTAGCAGAACCTTAGTCTGTTCGATGGCTTTTTCGCTTTGCTGCAATTGCTGACGCAGTTCGCTGACCTGCTGGTCGTCGATACTCAGCAGATCTTCCAGACCACCGTCATCCAGCTCCGGATGCAAGGCGCGCCAGTCGGCAATCTTGCCGCTCAACTCGCGATCTTCGGTTTCCAGTGCCTGCGAGCGTTCCTGCTGGGCCTTGAGTTCGGCGCCCAGTTGCACCAGCCGCGTACGCACCGTTTGCAGTTCCTGATTGGCCGTCGCCTCAGCATTGCGTGCCTGTTCGACGGCTTGATCCAGTTGCTGCTGCCACTGCTCGGCGCTGGCGTGTTTGCCGAGCAATTGTGTGAGTTTTTGCTGGCAGGCCTGTTGTTGGTCGGCGAGGGCGGTGAACTGCTGGCGGGCCGTTTCCAACTGCTGGAGGCGAGTAAGTTGGCGGTCCTGTTCTTTTTCCAGCGTCTGCTGCCGCTGTTGCTGTTCGCTGAGTTCATCGCGTTGCTGATCGAGTTGTTCCAGGCGCTGACTGATCTGCCGGTCCAATTGCATGAAAGTCGCAGCCGGTTCGTTGCGCAAGGCTTGCAGCGTATCGGCCGGGAGCAGGGTGCTGAACGCCGTCAACTCCTCGTCAAGTCGCTGGCGATCGCTGTTCAACTCACGTTGCTGGTTGGCCAGGTGTTGGGCAGCTTGCTGGCTCGCCGTTTCAGCGCTACGCAGTTGCTGTTGAAGGCGTGCGGCGTCCTGTTGCAGGGTGAGCAGGGCGGTCTGCCGTTGTTCATCCTGAGTGATGCTTTGGTTCAACTGGTTGTTTTGCTGCACCAGCCAGGCATCGCGTTTAGCCGCATCCTGCGTGAGCAGTTGCGCAGATAACGGATGTGCCTCAAGGCTAGGCGTCAGGCTCTGCTGCTGGGTCGCGAGGTGTTCTTGCTGTTGCAGCAACTCCTTTTGCTGCGCAATCACGCCGCCCACTTCAGCGCGCAGGTCAGTGAGCGTTTCTTTCAGCAGGTCGACGGCTTTCTGGGCGTTGGCCTGTTCGCTTTCATCATGTCGACCGAGGCTTTGCAGCAGGGCTTCGGGTTGATGATAGGGATGGTCGGGGCTGCCACAGACCGGGCACGGCTGATCGTCCTGCAACTGCTCGCGCAGTTCTTCGACGCTGGCGCTGCGGGCCAGACGCTGGCGTTCCAGCAGTTCGCGGGTGACGGTCAGGGTCTGTTCGGCAACGACCAATTCGTTCTTGGCTTTCACCCCGTCCTGGGTCAGACGTTCTCGTTCTTGCTGAGCGGTCAGCTGACGTTGCTGGAGCTCGGACGCGCGCTTGTCCAACTCCTGCTGGCTGGCCCACAGGCGCGTCAACTCTTCAAAGGCCCGCTGCTGCTTGCGGTTGTCTTGTAGCAGGCTACCGAGAATCTGAATCTGCTCGGCCACCGCTTCCGGTTCGGCGCCGGCCTCCTTGTACAGCACTTCAAGGCTCTGGCGCTGAGTGGACAGGTCCTCGGCAGCGCGAGCGGCGCTCTGTTCCAGGGCGGCCAGTTCAAGCTGGCCCTTGTTCAGGCGATTGCCGATCAGCATCAGCTGTTGCAGGCGATCACGGTAGGCGTTCCAGGCATCGCTCAAAGGCGCCAGAGGGGTGCTTTGTTCAAGCTCCCCGGCAATCCGCTGCAAACGTTCGGCGACCTGTTTCTGTTGGTCCAGCAAGCCTTGAATCGTGTTCTGGCCCTGAGTGCAGGCCAGTTCCGCCTGCTGCTTGAGGTCGGCGCTGAGGCCGGCATCCTTGACCAGACGGGCGAGGGTGCTTTGCTCTTCAAACGCCTGACGCAGCAGTGGTGCGCTGGTGGTGTGTTGGCTTTGGGCTTCGACCAGTGCGGTCTGCGCGGCGCTCAGGCTGTGTTCAAGTTGCGCCTGGCGCTCATTCAGTTCGGTTTGCTGTTGGGTGTGCTGCTGAATCTGTGCGGCCAGCGGTGTGAGCCGGGCAGTGAGTTCGGTCTTGCGGGCGAACTGGTGCCGTTGCGGGGCCAGTTGCTCCAGGCGAGTCAGCTTCAAGCGTTCGCCGGCCAGACCTTCCCAGCGCTGCTGGGCCGATTGCAGCTGTTCGGTGGCGCTCTGCTGCTCGTCCTGCAACTGGCGCAATTCCTTGAGCCAGGTGTGTTGCAGTTCCAATTGCTTGAGTTGCGCTTGCTGGGTCTTGAGATGTTGCTGAGCCTCGCTGAAGCGTTCGTCGAGTTCTGCCCGTGCTTCTGGCGACAACGGCGTCACACCAGTGGCCTGATCCTGCAGCAACTTGTGGGCTTCGCGAGCCTCTTTGGTTTTGTCGAACGCCCGGCGACCGAGGCGCGTATACAGCGCGGTGTCGGTGAGTTTTTCCAGCAGTTCGCTACGTTCGTTGTCGTTAGCCTTGAGGAACGCACTGAATTCGCTCTGAGCCAGCAGCACCGCGCGAGTGAATTGCTCAAAGTTCAAGCCCAGTACGGATTCGAGCTGGGTCTTGAATTCGACTTTCTGACTGGCCAGCAGTTGATCCAGATCGATGTCGCGCAAACTCTGGCGGCTGGCTTGCAGCTTGCCGCCGGCCTTCTCGCGGGCGCGATTGGCTTCCCAGCGAGCGCGGTAGCGACGGCCATCGATGCCAACGAAATCTACTTCGGCATAACCTTCACCAGTACCGCGACGCAGCAGCGTGCGCGGGTCGCCAGTGCTGATCTCGCCGTCGGCGTCTGGCGCTTTGGCAGACACCTGGGCATTGCTCAGCCGAGGCACAGCACCGAACAGCGCCAGGCACAAGGCGTCGAGCAAGGTGCTTTTACCGGCGCCGGTCGGCCCGGTGATCGCGAACAGACCGGCGCTGGCCAACGGCTCAGCGGTAAAGTCGATTTCAAAAGGCCCGGCCAGTGAGGCGAGGTTTTTCAGGCGGATCGCGAGGATCTTCATGGTTGTTCGCTCTCCATCTGCACGTCTTGCAACAGCTCGGCGAAGTCCTTGAGGGTTTGCTCGTCGACCTCGCTGCCGTAGTTGTCCTGCCAGGCGCGGCTGAACAGTTCTTGAGGCGAGAGCTGGTCGAGTTCGATCAAGGTCGTGCCGTCATCGACGCCATCGCGGCTGCCGTTGCCGGCGTATTCAGCGGCGATCCGCACCAGACGCACGGCTTTGCCTTGCAGGGCGGTTTCTACTTGATAACGCAAGTCGGGTTGCGGCTCATCAAGACGCACCCGAACTTCCAGCCATGGCTGGTGCTGGATATCGGCCAGCAGGTCGATGTTCGGCAAGTCGGCCAGTTGCAGCAGGATGTCCGCCAGTGGCGCGGGACCGATGCGTTGCAGATTCACCGCCCGGGGGATCAGTTTGGGTTCGACGCTGACCAGGGTTTCGCCTTTCAGTTGGATGTCGAGAATCTGGTGCTGATAGCCGATCTCGGAGAACGACAACGGAATCGGCGAGCCGCAGTAGCGGATGCGCTCTTCACCATTGACCTTCTGCGGCTTGTGCAAGTGGCCGAGGGCGACGTAACTGATGCTCGGCCCGAACAGGCTGGCGGGCAGCGCTTCGGCGTTACCGATGATCAGGCTGCGCTCGGAGTCTTCCGACACCGAACCGCCGGCCATGTGCGCGTGGCTGATGGCGATCAGCGCCTGACCTGGCTTGCGCTTGGCATTGGCCGCTTCGATCAGCCACTCGTGAACCTGGCCGATACCGCGCAGGTAGTTGTCGCCCAGGTGCGCGCCGGTCACTTCGGCGGGTCGCAAGAACGGCAGCGCCAGGCACCAGGCGACGGTTTTGCCCTTGGCATCCGGCAATGGCAGCAACAAGCGCTCGGCGTCGAGTTGACCATCATCCAGCCACAGCACACGGCCCAACGCGTGGGTGCGCAAACGCCGCATCAGCGGTGCGGGCAGTTCAATGCGCGAACCGGAATCGTGGTTGCCGGCGATCATCACAATGGTCAGCTTCGGCTGTTGTTCATGGGCACTGACGATGAAATCGTAGAGACGTTCCTGGGCTTTGACCGGCGGGTTGACCGTGTCGAAGATATCGCCGGCGATCAGAAGCACGTCTGGCTGGTCCAGCTTTAGCTGGCGCAGCAGCCATTCGAGAAAGCAGGCGTGTTCGAAATCGCGTTCCTGGCCGTGCAGGTTCTGCCCGAGGTGCCAGTCGGAGGTGTGAAACAGACGCAAGGTGAACTCCGTAGGAAATAAGGTGATGGCCGCGAGGAAAATGATGGCGGCTAAAGGGGAGGGAGTTTACTGGCAAACACGCCTGATCGTGCGATGGATGTGATCTTGTGGCGAGGGAGCTTGCTCCCGCTCGGCTGCGCAGCAGTCGTAAATCCTGGCGACTCGGTGCGTCAGAAATATCGTAGGGGGCTGCTTCGCACCCCAGCGGGAGCAAGCTCCCTCGCCACAGGGTTTAGTGTTATTTCGGGTACAGCGGCGGCAGGCCACTGTCGCCCACCGGATCCTGAACCCGCTCGGCAATCGGAATCGCCTTGATCGCCCGCCATAAGTCTTCACCTTGCCAATGCTGGCCGGTTTCGCTGTAGAGCGCGCCGTTCAAGCCGTCGAGGGCGTCGGACAACGGCACAAAACGCGCCGCCATATCGGCCAGGGTTTCCGGTTGTTGCCGGGCCCAGGCGTCGAGGGCCTGGCGGGTGGCGTGGGAGTCGTTGGCCTGACAGGCGCGCTTGAGATCGTCGAGCACGGTGCGCGGGCTCGGGCCGGTCTGCGCGGCGCGCAGGATCGCCGGTTGCCAGCGGGCGCGCCACCAGAGACCGAAGCCCAGCAGGGTGGTGCAGGCCAGGATCAGGGTGCTGAGTTTCCACCACCAGAGGGCTTCGTTGTCGGCCGCGGAAAAGGCTTGAGGTGTGCCGGCCGGGGTGTCGACCATCAGGCTCGGATTGTTCGCCACTGGCAGGGTTCGGGCCGGCAGGCTGCTGTGGTCGAGGTGGTCCTCGAAGGTGTTCCACCAGATCACTTCAACCGCTGGCAACTCGATTGCGCCGCTACGTGTCGGCACCAGGGCTTCGCGGTCTTCGCGACTGCCGATCAGCCCGCGCTCGCTGTTCTGGTTGCCCAGCACCGGTTGATCCGGGTAGCGCCGCAAACCGTTGACGTCGGTAGCGGGCAGCGGCGGCAATTGCGAACTGTCCAGGCCTTCAGCCTTCACCGTCAGGCTGCGGGTCAACGAATCACCCACTAGCGCATGGTCCGGTTCCGGGTTCCAGCTTTCGCTCAGGCTGAGGCTACGGGCCGGCAGCCATGGTATGTCGGCAGGGTAGGTGACGGGTTTGGCCTTGACCGTCAGCAGAATCTCGGCGGAGCTGACCCGCATCAATTTGCCGGATTTCGGTGCCTGCGCGGCGGCGTCCTTCGCGGGTTGCGCGTCCACGAGTGCGGCATTGAATATTTGCGGCGGAATGACCAACTCACCGCTGTGTTGCGGGTAGATCGCGTAGCGCATCTCGATCACGCCGTGGCGCAGGCCATTGATGTCTTTCTCGTAGGTGCGCGCTTCGCCCAGTTGCTCGATGCGCACATCGGGAATTTGCAAAGGGGGCAGGCTGCTGTCGTCGTACAGCGACACCGAATGGTAGATGCGCAAGGTCAGGATCGCCTGGGCTTGCACGTACACGCTGTTTTGATCGAGGCTGGCGTCGATGAACACCGGGGCCCGTTTGTCCGGGCTGTCCTGGGTTTCGGTCTCGACCACTTGCACGGTGATTGGCTGGCTCTGTACGTCACCCAGTTGCAGTGGCGGAATTACCACGCTGCCGTTCTGCCGAGGCAGCAGGGTGATGATCCAGCGGGTGGTCGCACGGTTGTCGCCATTCAGGGTGGTCAACTGGTTGACCTGACGGGTGCCGCGTACTTCGAACAGCGGCTCCAGCGGTGCCAGATCAGGCTTGCCGAACTGCGTCACGTCGTTGGATTCCAGGGTCAGTTCAATCGTTTCGCCGCTGTTCAGGCGACTGCGATCCACACTGGCGACCAGCCCCGCAGCCTGGGCCTGAGCAGTCCAGAGCAGCAGTGCGAGCAAGAAAGTGGTGAAGCGGGTCATCGAGTTTTTCCCTGATCCTGATGTTGTTGCTGTTCGTACCAGAATTTGCGTCTGAGCAATTCTCCCGGGTCATCCGGGATCTTGCGCAGCCATTGCTCCAGCGCCTGGCGCTGTTCACCATCGATGCTGTCGCTGGCCGGACGCATCGGTGGTCGGGTGCTGTCTTCATTCCCCAGCTCGCTGCCAGGGACTTCATTGGTGCCGGGTTTCGACGGCGTTTTGCTCTGTTGGTCGGAGTCCGTCGTGGTTTGTTGGCCGTCGGTTTTCGGTTCGCCATTCTCCGACGGTTGCGTGGCCGCGCCCGGCGGCGGTTCTTGTGTGTGGGGCTCGGCCTGGTTTTCGGCGTTTTTGTCTGGAGCAACGGGCGGTGGAGTGTTTTTCTGCTTGAGCAGACTTTCCACCAGCGCCTTGTTGGTCAGGGCCGGGCGTAAATCCGGTTGACGCTCCAGCGCCTGTTCATAGGCATCCAGCGCGGCTTCCAGCTCACCGCTTTTGGCCAGGGCGTTGCCACGATTGTAGTGGGCGTGGGCGTCGCTGCCTTCGGCGAACCGCTGGGCGGCGCCGCTGTAGTCGCCGGCCTCGTAGAGCGCCACGCCTTGCCATTGTCGATCTTCGAAATGCTGCGCAGCCTCGGCCGGGCGTTTCTGCTTCAGCAAGACCAGACCCTGTTGGTCGGGGCGCAGCCACAAATCGTTGAAGTCGAAGGCATAACTCGGTTGTGGCAGCAGCAAGAGCAGTGGCAAGCAGAACAACCAGCCGCGACGACCGGCGCACGCTGCGAGCAGCAGCAACGGCAACAACAGCCAATAACCCTGATCGGCCCACGTATCGAGGCGCAGGGTCTGGCCGTTGTTGCGCAGCGTGCGTGGCTCCTCGAACAAGCCGAGTGCGCGCAAATCGGCATCGTCCAGGCGCGCGTGGCGATAGCTTCCGTTGAGGTCGTTGGCAAAGGCTTTCAGGCTTGGCTCGTCCAGATGCGGCACCAGAATCGCGCCTTGGTCGTCCTTCAGAAAACTGCCGTCCTCCTGGGTAATCGGCGCGCCTTCGGCAGTGCCGATACCGAGCATCAGAAATTGTGTCGACTTGCCGTCCAGCGCCTGCTGAATCCCCTGGCGTTCCAGTTCGGTCAAGGTCGAACCGATCAGCAGGATCCGCCCGTCACCGAGGGCGCTCTGAGCCAGCAGGGCAAGGGCCTTGGTCACCGCCAGGTCGGCGCGATGTCCCGCCAGGGGCATCAGCGAAGGTTTGAGGGCATCCAGCAAATTACGGCTGGTCGACAGGTCATCCGACAGCGGCACCAGCGTGTGAGCGCTGCCGGCGTAGACGACAATTGCGGTCTGGGCATCGCTGCGGTTCTCCAGCAGGTCGAACAGCTTGCGCCGGGACTGTTCCAGCCGGTTGGGTGGTACGTCGGTGGCGAGCATTTCCGGGGTCAGCTCGAGGACCACGACCAGCGGGTCGGCGGGTTTCTGACTGGGTTGCTCGACACGTTCCCAGCTCGGCCCGAGCAGCGCCAGAACGGTCAGCACCCAGGCACATCCCAGGATGACCCACGGCAATTTGCTGTCGCGACCGTTGCCACCACTGAGCAACGCCGCATGGAAGGCCGGTGGCAGAATCATCTGCCAGCGCCCGGCGCGTTTCTGCCGATGCCAGAGTTGCCAGAGCAACCAGCCCAGCAATGGCAACAACAGCAACCACCAGGGGCGGAACAAGTACGGCCAGAGTGCACTCATCGGCGCCTCCGCAGACGCAGGCGGTTAAGCCGCTGGCGCCAGTCGGGCAATTGCGTTTGCAGAAGGTCCTTGGTGAACAGTCGCCGCAACGGGTTATCCGGCCAGCGCTCGCGAACCACCAACAGCATGCTCAGCAGCAACGCCAGCGCCAAAGGCCAGTGGTACAACGCCTGCGCCGGGCGAGCCTGGGTCGGTTGCTGGGTCACCGGTTCCAGTTGGTCGAGGGTGTCCTTGATCGCTTGCAGTTCCTTGTCATCGTGGGCGCGAAAATACTGGCCGCCCGTGGCTTCGGCGATCGCCATCAAGGAGGGCTCATCAAGGTCGAGGCTCGGGTTGACCCCCAGGAAACCCACCGTGCCGCTTTGCTCCGGATCGGCGCCGATACCGATCGGGTAGATTTTCACGCCTTCGCTCGCCGCCAGCCGCGCAGCCGTGAGCGGGTCGATTTGGCCGCCGTTGTTGGCGCCGTCGGTGACCAGAATCAGTACGCGACTTTGTGCCGGGCGTTGGCGCAGGCGTTTGAGGGCCAGGCCAATGGCATCGCCGATGGCGGTGTTCTTGCCGGCGATGCCGATCCGCGCTTCGTCCAGCCACACGCGCACGGTGTGCCGGTCGAACGTCAGCGGTGCTTGCAGATACGCCTGGCTGCCGAACAGGATCAGGCCGACGCGATCGCCGTCGCGACTTTCAAGGAAGTCGCCGAGCAAGTGCTGAACCAGTGTGAGTCGACTGACGTCTTCGCCCTGCCATTGCATGTCGGGGAAATCCATCGAGCCGGACACGTCGACCGCTACCAACAGATCGCGACCGCTGGCGGCGATGGGCAGCGGTTCGCCGAGCCATTGCGGGCGCGCTGCGGCGATCAGTAACAACAGCCACAGCAGAATGAACGGTGCCTGTTGGCGCCAGGCCGGCAGGTTGGCCCGGGCGCGGCGGCGGACCAGGCCTTCGAGGTCGCCGAGGAAGCTGACTTTGAGTGCCGGTTCGCCACTGTCGGCGACAGGCAGCACGATGCGCATCAGCCAGGGCAGCGGCAGCAGGGCAAAGATCCACGGCCAGGCGAACTCAAACATGTTTACGAATCCAGGTGTCGACCGCTTGCGTCAGGCCGGCGATGGCCTTGTCGTCGAGTTTGCATTCGGGTTTGTAGGCGCCTTCGACCAGCACCATCCAGCGGGTCAGGCCGGCGGCCGGGCAACGATTGTCGAGGAATGCCAGCCATTTGCGCCCATTGAGGGTATGGCTCTGGCTGTAGGGGTAATGGTTGCGGCACAGGCGTTTGAGCAAACCGTTGAGTTGCTGCAACCAGGCACCGGCCGGCGCGCCGTCGTAGGGTTTGGGCATCCGCGCCAGTTCTGCCAGCGCGGCGAGGCGCACCGGGTCCAGCGGTTGTTCGGCGCGCACGATCGGGCGTTTGTTCGCAAAGAAGTGCCTTGCCTTCCACAGACCGAAACCGATGAGCGGCAGTAACAACAGCAACAACCACCAGCCCGGTGCCGGTGGCCAGAATTCGATCGGTGGCGGGGAGATCAGCGGTTGCAGTTGATCGAGGCTGCTCATCGGCCTTTCCCCGGTTTCTGTGGGTTCAGGTACTCGCGCAGTTGCTCGACCATCTCGCTCTGGGTGCTCAGGGGCATCAGCAATACCCGCAGCTTCTGCGCGAGCAATTCCCAACGAGCGATGCGCGCTTCGGCCTGGGCGCGATAGGTCTGGCGCAGCTCGAAATTCAGGGTGTCGAGTTCCAGTTGCGCACCGCGTTCGGCGAAGCGCAAAAGCCCGGCGGCGGGCAGGGCGTGATCCAGTGGATCGGACACTGGCAGCAGCAACAGATCGCAATGCCGTGACAACAGGCTCAGCTGTTGCTCGGCGCCATCGGACAAGGTGCGTTCGTCGCAGATGATGATCACCAGGCTGCCGGGACGCAGGACTTCCCGCGCGCGGCGCAGGGCAATGTTGAAGGCGTCCCGGTCCGGCTCGTTTTCCGTGTGCAGCGACTGATTGACCCGCACCAGACGGTTGAGCAATTGCAGCAGGCTCTGTTTGCTGCGTCGTGGCTTGATTTCATAGTGTTCGTTGTTGCCGAACACCAGTCCGCCAACCCGATCGTTATGACCCAGTGCGGCCCAGCCGATGAGGCTCGCAGCCTGGGCGGCGAGCACTGATTTGAACATCAGCCCCGAGCCGAAAAACAGTCGGCGACTTTGCTCGACCATGATGAAAATCGGCCGCTCGCGCTCTTCATGGAACAGCTTGGTGTGGGGTTCCTGGGTCCGTGCGGTAACCCGCCAGTCAATGCTTCGCACGTCATCGCCGGCCTGATAGACCCGCACCTGATCGAAGTCCACCCCGCGTCCGCGCAGTTTGGAGTGGTGCAAGCCGATCAGCGGGCTGCGCTGGCTCGGTGTGGAAAACAGTTGCACTTCACGCACGCGATGGCGCATCTCGATCAGCTCGGCGAGGCTGACACGGATGCCCGGCTCGGGCGGCAGGAGGGCGTTCATCGGGGTCAAGCGACGGCTACGACGTCGAGAATCCGCTGGACCACCCGGTCCTGGTCGATGCCCGCGGCTTCGGCTTCAAAGGAAAGAATGATGCGGTGGCGCAGTACGTCGAACAGCACCGCTTGAATGTCTTCCGGGCTGACGAAGTCGCGACCGGCCAGCCAGGCGTGGGCCCGGGCGCAGCGGTCGAGGGCAATCGAGCCGCGCGGGCTGGCGCCATAGGCGATCCACTCGGCCATCTCCGGGTCGAACTTGGCCGGGGTGCGTGTGGCCATGACCAGTTGCACCAGGTATTCCTCCACCGCGTCGGCCATGTACAAACCGAGGATTTCCTTGCGCGCGGCGAAGATCGCCTGCTGGCTGACCCGGCGCTCGGGCTTGGTTTCGCCGTTCAGCGCTTCGCCACGGGCCTGTTGCAGGATCCGACGTTCGACGGCGGCGTCCGGGAAGCCAATTTTCACGTGCATCAGGAAGCGGTCGAGCTGCGCTTCAGGCAGTGGATAGGTGCCTTCCTGCTCGATCGGGTTTTGCGTGGCCATCACCAAAAACAGCGGCGAAAGCTCATACGTGCTGCGCCCGACGCTGACCTGGCGTTCGCCCATGGCTTCGAGCAGGGCTGACTGAACCTTGGCCGGGGCGCGGTTGATTTCGTCCGCCAGCACCAGATTGTGGAAGATCGGACCTTGCTGGAACACGAAGCTGCCGGTTTCCGGGCGATAGATTTCCGTACCGGTGATGTCGGCGGGCAGCAGGTCGGGGGTGAACTGGATGCGATGGAACTGGGCTTCGATGCCTTCGGCAAGTTCTTTGATGGCCTTGGTCTTGGCCAGGCCCGGAGCGCCCTCGACCAGCATGTGGCCGTCGGCAAGCAAGGCGATGAGCAAGCGCTCGATGAGTTTTTCCTGGCCGAGAATCTGCGTTGAAAGAAAGGTTCGCAGCGCTAGCAGCGCTTCACGATGTTCCATCGATGACTGTTCCTGGAAAGGGTGACCGAAGACGTTCGTATAACGCCAGGGCTGGGGGCGTTACTTTAATCTATCGCGGGGGGCGGCGACTAACGGCATTTTGTGCAAAGTGCGGGAAATGGTTGGGAAAATTGTTTGGAATTTGTAGGGAAGAGATAGTTTGCGGTGTTCTTACGGACGCCATCGCGGGCAAGCCCGCTCCCACAGTATTGAAGGTGGGCTTGCGATCTGCGCAACGCAGCTGAACCCTGTGGGAGCGGGCTTGCCCGCGATGGGGCCCGCCCAGACACCATCAAAGCTCGCTGATATAGGTGCCAGTCCCCTTGAGAATGTTCTGCAGCGTTTCTTCCACTTCGGCCAAATCCGCCGCATCAGTGCTGTGAATGATTTCCAGCGAATCATCACCATTGAGCGCATCGGCGTCAGCGGCGGCGATTTCGATCAGCAGGCGGGTAGGGCTGAGGGTGACTTTTACGCCATCCAGCGTCGAAGGCTCGTCGCCGAGGCTGATGTCCAGTGCGTCCTCGTCCGGGTAACGGGTCATCAGGAACATATCGCCCTGATCGCTGTGGCAGCAGAGCATGGCCATGTTGTCTTCTTCGTCGTCGCACGGGTTGACGATCAAGAGGGCGGTGGTCATTTGCATGGGGAATTCCTGGCTCGACGAGCATTGTGAAGACAAACAAAGGGCAATTCTGCCAGCAGACGGGAATTTCTGCTCGTCTGGTTGTCAGAGAATGTGTCGTGAACATCTGGGGTGTTGCTGGTCATTTTTGGTACGGATGTGGCGCAAAACCGGGCTTAAACCCCCCGTTTTACCGTGCGGCTGCTAGTGTTGTTCGATGCACAAGGCGCAAGCTGCGTACCGATGACCGAATATGTCGCAGCGCTGCAAGCACGGGGCTTGCCGCACTGGTTAAGCTGCGCAACGGATGAGCACCTGTAAAGGCATTGCGCTGCACCTTGCCCAGTCGTTTTTGCAGATGCCCATTCATGGAAGGTGAATGTGACCTGAGTGTCTCGTCCAGCTTCACCCACCTGTCATCCTGTTTCCTCTGCCCGAGAATCAGGAACAGGGTGACGGATTGCCCCGAAAGGGGTTTGCACGCGACGCTTCCATCAATAACAAGCCCAAGCGGAGTACCACAGATGGCGTTCTTCACCGCAGCCAGCAAAGCCGACTTCCAGCACCAACTGCAAGCGGCACTGGCCCAGCACATCAGTGAACAGGCACTGCCACAAGTGGCGCTGTTCGCGGAACAATTTTTCGGCATCATTTCCCTGGACGAGCTGACCCAGCGTCGGTTGTCCGACCTCGCCGGCTGCACCCTTTCTGCGTGGCGCCTGCTTGAGCGCTTCGATCACGCGCAACCGCAAGTGCGCGTCTACAACCCCGATTACGAACGCCACGGCTGGCAGTCGACCCACACCGCGGTCGAAGTGCTGCACCACGACCTGCCATTTCTGGTGGACTCGGTACGCACCGAGCTGAACCGTCGCGGCTACAGCATCCATACCCTGCAAACCACTGTGCTGAGCGTACGTCGCGGCAGCAAGGGCGAGCTGCTGGAAATCCTGCCGAAAGGCACCCAGGGCGACGACGTGCTGCAAGAGTCGTTGATGTACCTGGAAATCGACCGTTGCGCCAACCCGGCCGAACTGAATGTCCTGAGCAAGGAACTGGAACAGGTTCTCGGTGAAGTCCGCGTTGCGGTCGCCGATTTCGAACCGATGAAAGCCAAGGTCCAGGAGATCCTCACCGGCCTGGACAACAGCCAGTTCAAGGTTGATCCGCAAGAAAAAGCCGAAATCAAAAGCTTCCTGGAATGGCTCGTGGGCAACCACTTCACCTTCCTGGGCTATGAAGAATTCGTGGTTCGCGATGAAACCGATGGCGGCCACATCGTCTACGACCAGGATTCCTTCCTCGGCCTGACCAAATTGCTGCGCACCGGCCTGACCTACGATGACCTGCGCATCGAAGACTACGCCGTGAACTACCTGCGCGAACCGACCCTGCTGTCGTTCGCCAAGGCTGCGCACCCAAGCCGTGTACACCGTCCGGCTTACCCGGATTACGTGTCGATCCGTGAAATCGACGCCGACGGCAACGTCATCAAGGAATGCCGTTTCATGGGCCTGTACACCTCCTCGGTGTATGGCGAGAGCGTGCGGGTCATCCCGTACATCCGCCGCAAGGTCGAAGAAATCGAACGCCGTTCCGGCTTCCAGGCCAAGGCTCACTTGGGCAAGGAACTGGCCCAGGTGGTTGAAGTGCTGCCGCGCGACGACCTGTTCCAGACCCCGGTCGACGAGCTGTTTGCCACCGTGATGTCGATCGTGCAGATCCAGGAACGCAACAAGATTCGCGTGTTCCTGCGCAAAGACCCGTACGGCCGCTTCTGCTACTGCCTGGCCTACGTGCCGCGTGACATCTACTCCACCGAAGTGCGCCAGAAGATCCAGCAAGTGCTGATGGATCGCCTGAAAGCCTCGGACTGCGAGTTCTGGACCTTCTTCTCCGAGTCCGTGCTGGCCCGCGTGCAGCTGATTCTGCGTGTCGATCCGAAAAACCGTCTGGACATCGACCCGCAGCAGCTGGAAAACGAAGTGATCCAGGCTTGCCGCAGCTGGCAGGACGACTACTCGGCCCTGACCGTCGAAACCTTCGGCGAAGCCCACGGCACCAACGTGTTGGCCGACTTCCCGAAAGGCTTCCCGGCCGGTTACCGCGAGCGTTTCGCCGCGCATTCGGCTGTGGTCGACATGCAGCACCTGCTGAGCCTGAAAGAATCCAATCCGCTGGTGATGAGCTTCTATCAGCCACTGGGTCAGGTCTCCGGTCAGCGCGAGCTGCACTGCAAGCTGTATCACGCCGATACCCCGCTGGCACTGTCCGACGTGTTGCCGATCCTGGAAAACCTCGGCCTGCGCGTGTTGGGTGAATTCCCGTATCGCCTGCGTCACAACAGTGGCCGCGAGTTCTGGATTCACGATTTCGCGTTCACCGCCGCTGAAGGCCTGGAACTCGACATCCAGCAACTCAACGACACCTTGCAGGACGCGTTCGTCCACATCGTGCGCGGCGATGCCGAGAACGATGCGTTCAACCGCCTGGTGCTGACCGCCGGCCTGCCATGGCGCGATGTCGCGCTGCTGCGTGCCTACGCCCGTTACATGAAGCAGATCCGCCTGGGCTTCGACCTGGGTTACATCGCCAGCACCCTGAACAACCACACCGACATCGCTCGCGAGTTGACCCGGTTGTTCAAAACCCGTTTCTACCTGGCCCGCAAGCTCGGTACTGACGATCTGGAAGACAAGCAGCAACGTCTGGAACACGCGATTCTGAGCGCACTGGACGACGTCCAGGTGTTGAACGAAGACCGTATCCTGCGTCGCTACCTGGACCTGATCAAGGCCACCCTGCGGACCAACTTCTACCAGACCGACGCGCACGGTCAGAACAAGTCCTACTTCAGCTTCAAGTTCAACCCGCACCAGATTCCAGAGCTGCCGAAGCCAGTACCGAAGTTCGAAATCTTCGTTTACTCGCCACGCGTCGAAGGCGTGCACCTGCGCTTCGGCAACGTTGCTCGAGGTGGTCTGCGCTGGTCTGATCGTGAAGAAGACTACCGCACCGAAGTCTTGGGCCTGGTAAAAGCCCAGCAAGTGAAGAACTCGGTCATCGTCCCGGTGGGCGCCAAGGGCGGCTTCTTGCCGCGTCGCTTGCCACTGGGCGGCAGCCGTGACGAGATCGCGGCCGAGGGCATCGCCTGCTACCGCATCTTCATCTCGGGCCTGTTGGACATCACCGACAACCTGAAAGACGGCGCGCTGGTACCGCCGGCCAACGTCGTGCGTCATGACGACGATGACCCGTACCTGGTAGTGGCAGCGGACAAGGGCACTGCAACCTTCTCCGACATCGCCAACGGTATCGCCATCGACTACGGCTTCTGGCTCGGCGATGCGTTCGCATCGGGCGGCTCGGCCGGTTACGACCACAAGAAAATGGGCATCACCGCCAAGGGCGCGTGGGTTGGCGTACAACGTCACTTCCGCGAACGCGGCATTAATGTTCAGGAAGACAACATCACGGTGGTCGGCGTCGGCGACATGGCCGGTGACGTGTTCGGTAACGGCTTGTTGATGTCCGACAAGCTGCAACTGGTCGCAGCGTTCAACCACCTGCACATCTTCATCGACCCGAACCCGGAGCCAGCCAACAGCTTCGCCGAGCGTCAGCGCCTGTTCGACCTGCCGCGTTCGGCCTGGTCGGATTACGACACCAGCATCATGTCCGAAGGCGGCGGGATCTTCTCCCGTAGCGCGAAAAGCATCGCGATTTCCCCGCAGATGAAAGAGCGCTTCGACATTCAGGCTGACAAGCTGACCCCGACCGAACTGCTGAATGCCTTGCTCAAGGCACCGGTGGATCTGTTGTGGAACGGCGGTATCGGTACGTACGTCAAAGCCAGCAGCGAAAGCCACGCCGATGTCGGCGACAAGGCCAACGATGCACTGCGCGTGAACGGCAACGAACTGCGCTGCAAAGTCGTGGGCGAGGGCGGTAACCTCGGTATGACCCAACTGGGTCGTGTCGAATTCGGCCTCAATGGCGGCGGTTCCAACACCGACTTCATCGACAACGCCGGTGGTGTGGACTGCTCCGACCACGAAGTAAACATCAAGATCCTGCTGAACGAAGTGGTTCACGCCGGTGACATGACCGACAAGCAACGTAACCAGTTGCTGGCGAGCATGACCGACGAAGTCGGCAACCTGGTGCTCGGCAACAACTACAAGCAGACTCAGGCCCTGTCCCTGGCAGCGCGCCGTGCCTTCGTGCGGATCGCCGAATACAAGCGTCTGATGAACGATCTGGAAGGCCGCGGCAAGCTGGATCGCGCCATCGAGTTCCTGCCGGCTGAAGAGGCAATCAACGAGCGCCTCGCGGAAGGCCATGGCCTGACCCGTGCCGAGCTGTCGGTGCTGATCTCCTACAGCAAGATCGACCTCAAGGAAGCGCTGCTCAATTCTCAGGTACCGGACGACGATTACCTGACGCGCGACATGGAAACCGCTTTCCCGCCGACCCTGGTGAGCAAGTTCTCCGACGCCATGCGCCGTCACCGTCTGAAGCGTGAAATCGTCAGCACCCAGATCGCTAACGATCTGGTCAACCACATGGGTATCACCTTCGTTCAACGACTCAAAGAGTCGACCGGCATGAGCCCGGCGAACGTGGCCGGTGCTTATGTGATCGTGCGTGACATCTTCCATCTCCCACACTGGTTCCGTCAGATCGAAGCCCTGGACTACCAGGTTTCCGCTGACGTGCAACTGGAACTGATGGACGAGTTGATGCGTCTAGGCCGTCGCGCTACGCGCTGGTTCTTGCGCAGCCGTCGCAACGAGCAGAATGCTGCCCGTGACGTCGCGCACTTCGGTCCACATCTGGCAGCGCTGGGCCTCAAGCTCGACGAACTGCTGGAAGGCCCGACCCGCGAAGGCTGGCAGACCCGTTATCAGGCCTACGTCGCGGCTGGCGTTCCTGAGTTGCTGGCACGCATGGTTGCAGGCACCACTCACCTGTACACCTTGCTGCCGATCATCGAAGCGTCCGACGTGACCGGTCAGAACGCAGCCGACGTGGCGAAGGCTTACTTCGCCGTGGGCAGCGCGCTGGACATCACCTGGTACCTGCAACAGATCAGCGCTCTGCCGGTTGAAAACAACTGGCAGGCCCTGGCCCGTGAAGCGTTCCGCGATGACGTCGACTGGCAACAACGTGCGATCACCATCTCCGTCCTGCAACAGGGCGACGGCACTCAAGACGTGGAAACCCGTCTGGAGCTGTGGATGGAAGAGCACGAAGGCATGATCGAACGCTGGCGCGCCATGCTGGTAGAAATCCGTGCCGCCAGCGGCACTGATTACGCCATGTATGCGGTAGCCAACCGTGAGTTGCTGGATCTGGCGTTGAGCGGTCAAGCGGTAGTGCCTGTCGCTGCCGCTGTTACTGCCAGCGCTGAGTTGGAGCCGGCTGCCTGATCAGGCGCTGAATGAAAAAGCCCCGTCTCGAAAGAGGCGGGGCTTTTTTTTAATCTTATGGAAAGGGTTTTATGGCAAGGATCCATCATTGTTGCCCTTTAAATCGAATTTGCCGCTGATTTTAAAGGGCGGCTCATTGACTTCGGTGCTGTTGTTTTTGACTGTGAACCAATATGATCCGACCGCAGTTTCTAGCTGTTGATTGTAGGTGAACGTGACTTCTCCATCGATCGCATTGTAAACAATCTGGTTCGAGTCCTCTTCGAAGTAGAAATTTTCGACGAATACATATTTCAGTTTCAGATCACTGATTTTGTAAGTATGGTTTCCTGACGGGAGATCGGTAGACAAGGAAATGCCAAACCAAAAATCCCGATTTTCGTTGGATCGTCTGCATCCAATGCCAAAGCCGGCTTTGACGTGCTGCAGGTAAACATAGTCGGGCAGTAAGCTGAGTTCACCTGACTTGATAGAAAACGTACCTTCGGTGCGTTGAGCTGACTCGATTTTAGTAATCATGTTTAATCCCTTCTCGATGAAAATAGACTTGCTCGGCCGGTTAATTAAGAGGTAGATAGTTTGGCGCTGTCTACTGTCAGATTTGACAGTGGACTCCGCCACCAAAACGTGCTGAAAAAGTCCTATGGCCCGAGTCGTTAAGAGTTCATCAGCGGTGAATGATAAAAAACCGTCTCGAGAGAGGCGGGGCTTTTTTATCTGAGGGTTTTGTGTTGTCAGTTCTGGCCTCAACGCGAGCAGGCTCGTTCCACATTGGAATGCATTTCAAATGTGGGAGCGAGCCTGCTCGCGATGAGGGCATTAGCTTCAATACAACTTCCGACCTGTTGTGTTATCGACCATCGACACTTTATCTGTCGGCCTGGTCAATAAATTACTGAGCGACTGGTCAAACTTCTGCAAAGCCCTGACTTGCACATTCTGCTGTTCGTTAATATCGGCAACTATCTCTTCGCTGCGTTTATAGTCCGCCCATACCGGGCTCAGTTCTTTAGCGTCATGCCCTTGCGCAGTGCCGATGTAGTTAAAGTTAGTATCGTAGAATGCTGCGCTGACATTCGCGCTGATATCCGAACTGCGCGATGTCATCAATTGACTGCGCGTGTCGACAATGGCGACCACGTCCGGTTTAGCGGCCCTGAGACTTTGCATGTCCGGGTACACCGTCACCGAGCCAAACTGACGTTGCAAGGACGCTTTGACCCAGTCCACCGCCATGTCCGGTTTGGAGGTGGCGACGTAGGCGTCGTGAATCGACTGCACCAGCAGGCTCTGGCCGAAGCCGGTGCCGGCGTTGGCCTGGTAGTCCTGAAGGTAGGCGCGGTTGGTTTGAGTGTTGCGGCTGTAGACGATGCCCAGAGACACGTTGCTGCCATTGGTGACATGCGTGGCACTGCTGCGGCCCACCGGCTCGGTGAAAATACCGTCGAGCGAAGAAACAGCCTTCGGTGCAGTGGGTATTGAACAACCTGTTAAAAGAGCCGTTATCGTCAAGGTACTGACAAGTGCAAGTTTCATGGTGTTTCTCCCGTGAAACAACTTGAGTCGGAAAGTTAATAGGCCGGACACAGTCGGCGGAAATTCCAGACTAAACCTGTCGTTGCCCAAAGAAATAGCCAATCACCGCACTTGTCAGGTGGTCACTAGTTTTGTTTGGTTTAAAAGGCGCCGGTTAATGACGCCGGGAAATAAAAAGGCCCGAATGCTTAATTCGAGCCTGTTTATTTATGGCTGGCGCGACAGCTATCAGTTTTCCAAAGGGATCAATACTTTTTCTTCTGGCGCTAACACCATAAACACCAACAGTTTGGCAGGTTTGGTGGTACTGGCATTTTTCGAGACCAAATGCTCCGACCCGGCCGGTTCGTACCAGTATTCACCGGCCTTGTAAGTGATCGCCTTTTCACCTTTGACCTGGGAAGTGATTGCTCCCGAAAGGACGTAAGCCATGGCCGTGCCCTCGTGCTTGTGGGCGATGGACGATTGGCCGGGTTTGTAATCGACTTCGATCATCAGCGCTTTTTTACCCGGCACGTTTGTCAGCATCTGGTCCTGCAACACCGTGACTTTTTCCGAAGGGTCGTGGGCGAATGCCGCGGCGGAAACGGTCAGGGCCAGGGCGGCGAGGGGCGCAGCGCAGTAGCGGAAGGCGTTCATGGGTTATCACCTGCTGTGGTTAGTTGTCAGGGACCACAGTAAGTCTCGGCCCAGGCCAATCAAACAGCCAATTTTCGTGAAGGCGAGGGGACCAATCATGCGCGTTGAAAAAACAAGATCGCCGCCTCCAGCCACTCCTGCAGAGGTACCCATTGCCCTGTAGGAGTGGCCGAAGACGGCGACCTAATTTTTAAACGATAGGAAAGCTGTTGAAGTCGACGCTGTTGGCCAGACGGCTGTCGATCAGGCCGATAAAGCCTTGTACTTCAGGGCAGTTGAAATGCATTTGCATGGCCGCTTCCGATTGCCAGCGGGCGCTGACAGTCCAGCGGTTGTCGTCCTCGGGGCAGCGGTCGACCATATAGGAGTCGCAGCCCGGTAGTTCGCGCAGGGTGTCGACAATTTTTTGCAGTTGCTTGCCCAGTTCGTCCGAGCGGCCGGCGGCGGCCTGCACCTTAACGGTATTGATCACTTCGTTGGACATTGCTCACACTCCTGAATCAGGCCGGACGAATCCTGCTCATTGAGGGATAACGCTTATGCAGGATAGGCCTGCATCCCCGGACCACCAATAGCCAATCGCGGGATAAAAACGCAGACCAATCTGTCAGGCGACCTGCTGCAAGATGTCCCGCAGGCGGTCCAGGGCGATGTCGATGTCCAGGGTTTCGATGGCGCCAAAACCCAGGAAAAGCCCGGACTGCGGCGCTTGCTGATAGAAAAAGCTGTCGATGGGATACACCCCGACTTCGACTTTTTTTGCCAGCTCAATCACCAATGGAATATCGATAGACACTTTGCACATAACCACCATGTGGAACCCGGCGGTGGTCGGGACCGCCTCGAGCCACGGTGAAAGATCGCCAGCCATGCGCGCGAGGATCCGTTCGCGGCGCCCGGCGTAGATCGTATGGCAGCGCCGGATGTGCTTGAGCAGGCAACCTTCGGCGATGAACTTGGCCAGCGCCCATTGAGGCAGGGTTGAGGTGTGCAGGTCGGTGAGCTGCTTGGCGCGAATGACCGCGTCGAGAATCGCTGGCGGCAGAATCGCATAACCCAGGCGCAACTCGGGCAGCAGGGTCTTCGAAAAGGTCCCGACGTAGGCGACGATGCCGCGTTCATCCATGCTTTGCAGCGAGTCGGTAGGCCGGCCTTCGTAGCGGAATTCGCTGTCGTAATCGTCCTCGATGATGATCGCGCCCAACTCATGGGCCCGCTCCAGCAGCGCCACCCGGCGCGCCTGGCTCATCGGCATGCCGAGCGGGAACTGGTGGGACGGCGTGACGTAAATCAGCCGGGTGCCAAGGGGGATTTTGTCCACCTGAATGCCTTCGGCATCCACCGGGACGCCGATTACCGTCGCGCCGTGGGTGCCGAACAACAGGCGTGCGGGCGGATAGCCGGGGTCTTCCATGGCGACAAGGCTGCCGGGACGCGTAAGCACCCGGGAGATCAGGTCCAGTGCCTGTTGCGCGCCGTTGCACACCACCACGTCTTCGTCCTGGCAATTGACCCCGCGGGAAAACGCGATGTGCCGTGCGATCGCATTGCGCAGCGCCGGCAGGCCTTCGGGCAGACTGTAGAAACCCTTGGAAGCGGAGATCTGGCGCAAGGCATGAGCGGTGCAGCGCCGCCAGTCATCCTGGGGAAACTGGCCCTTGCTGGTGGCGCCGCCGATGAAGTCGTAGCGTAACGAGCCTTCCAGCGTCGGATGGCGCAGAAATACCGGCAGGTTGCGCCAGGACTCGATGACCTCGGCACTGGCCAACTCCGAATGGCTCTGTTTACGGGTAACTTTCGCCGGTCGGGCGTTGACGTAGGTGCCTTTGCCGATGACCCCGGTGAGGAAGTTCTCGTAGGTCAGTTGCGTGTAGGTGTCGGAAATGGTTTTGCGGGAAATGCCCAATTGTTCAGCGAGTAAACGACTGGGCGGTAGCTGTGTCCCGGCTGCCAGGCGGCCGGATTCGATGGCGCTGCGCAGTTGGTTATACAACTGGCCTGCCAGGTCCTTGCGGCCGTTGATGACAACGTGAAGTTCCATACCGGCGAAGCTCCTGGGGCGATTGAAGCGCGTGTGCGTCGGGCCAGATTACCCGCATGAGCGCCTGCGCAAAAGTTGCGTGGGCGAAAAACCTCCAATTGGTCTGGTGCCTGAGTGGTCCACGGGTATTTCGTAGAATTGGACCTGTAACGCCTGCGTATCAACGCCTACCTTGGGGGGCACACATTCGATCCACGAGGTCACTCCATGAACCCCCGACTGGACTACTACAGCGCATCGCCCAAAGCGATGAAAGCGATGATTGCCATGGAGGCCTTGACCAGCAACCTCAGCATCGAGCCGGCCTTGCTGCACTTGATCAAGATCCGTGCCTCGCAACTCAATGGCTGCGCCTTCTGCACCGACATGCACTCGGTGGATGCCCGGCGCCTGGGCGAGACTGACCGTCGGTTGTATTCGATCGTGGTCTGGCGCGACAGCGGCTTCTTCAACCCGCGAGAACGTGCGGCGCTGGCCTGGACCGAAGCCGTCACCTTGCTCTCTGAGAGCCATGTGCCAGACGAGGTCTACGCGCAGGCGCGGGAGCAGTTCAGCGAAGGCGAGATGGTCGACCTGACCATCGCCGTCACCACGATCAACAGCTGGAATCGCCTGGCGGTGAGCTTCCGGCAAACCCCCGGAGGCTGAATCGATTTTCTGCCCTGAGCGTCACATCAGGTTCATAAACCCTGCGCAGGATGAAGCTTTCAAGGACAGATCGACAGGGAGTCAGCGATGCCATTCATGGAAACCACAGGTCATCAGCAAGTTGCCAAGTACCGCTCACCCGTAGAAAAAACTTCACCCTGGCGCACACTGGCGGCAGGGATCGATCCGGTGTTGGCGCAGTCTTTTCGGGTGAGTGCCCGTTGCGGCTGTTTCATGCAGGCAGCCCGCAGTCTCAATATCAAGGCCACCCAACTGCGCAAACAATTGGCGCAACTTGAAGCGCACCTGCAGTGTTCGCTGTTCAGCCACTCAGAGAATGGTGTGGCCCTCAGTCGTGACGGATTGCAGCTGCAATCGCAGTTGATTGCCCTGGCCCACGAGCGCGACTTGCCGGTGATCGAACAACCGTTGATTCGCCTGGCCGTCGCCGAATCGATCCTGCATGACATTCTCGGTCGCGATCTGGTGGCTCTGTTGCGGCGCAACGCCAGCGTGCGCCTGGACATCATCACCCTGGACAGCGAACTCTCCCTGCAAGCGGTCAGTGCCGATGTGGTGCTGTGGCTGGCCGGCACCGACTCACTGCTGCCGGGCCCGAGTTTTGCTGTCAGCGAGCCCCGGTGTCTGGCACGGCTCGACTACCTGCCCCACATCGCCAAACGTTATTCACGGGTCGCATCCCGCCCTGACAACCTCGATGACCTGGCGGATTTCCTGCTGGTGCAATGGCAGCATGACCGTCAGGTCGACTGTTTTCGGCCATGGAATACCCTAGTGGACCAGCGTCTGGCTGGGGTGGTGCAGTTGCATTCCTATCAGCTGATGCTGGAGATGATCCGTTGCAGCGCCTGCATTGGCCTGCTGCCCGGCTACATCAGCCGCTTCGACCGCGGCCTGATTGAATTGCCGGGGCTGTTCGGTCAACCGATGCAGCGTCAGGTGTGGATGGCGGTCAATGCCGAGTCCGAGGGGGCAGCGCAAGTGCAGATGATCGTCGAGTTGATTCAGAACACCTTCGAAGAGCGACGGGAGTGGTTCGAACAACCTGCGGCGGTATAGAGTGGGCGGCCATGTCTGTCTCAAGGATGAATCACCCATGCCCGCCACTGACGCTGTCATTTCCCTCGAACGTTTCAACGAATCCCACATCGACGGCATTACCGCGCTCTACAACGACCCGGCCATTACCCGTCAGGTGCTGCAAATGCCATTTCAGTCCGCGGAAGTCTGGCGCAAGCGCCTGGCGCCCGACAACGAGCGCGTGGTGCAGCTGGTAGCGCTGCATCAAGGGACGGTCATCGGCAATATTGGCCTCGAACAGTTTTCACGGATCCGCCGCAGCCATGCCGGCAATCTTGGCATGGGCGTCGCGGTGGCCTGGCAGGGCAAGGGCGTCGGCTCGAAGCTGTTGGCGGCGGCGCTGGACGTCGCCGACAACTGGATGAATCTGCAACGGGTCGAGCTTTCGGTCTACGCCGACAACGAAGCCGCCATCGGGCTCTACCGCAAATTCGGCTTCGACACCGAAGGGCTGTTTCGCGACTACGCCGTGCGTGACGGCGCGCTGGTGGATGCCTTGAGCATGGCGCGTCTGCGTCGCACACCCAAGGCCGGTTGAGTCACTCGCCCAAGGCGAACGCCACCGCCGCTTGAGCATGCAGTTCGGTGGTGTCGAGCAAGGGCAGGGCGCTGTGCTCGGGTTTGATCAGCAAGCCGATTTCCGTACAACCGAGGATGATGGCCTGGGCGCCGCGTCGGGTCAGCGATTCGATGACCTGCTGATAGACCTTGCGTGACGCCTCGCGGATCACCCCGACACACAACTCGTCATAGATGATCCGGTGGACGGCCTGACGTTCATCGGCCTCCGGCACCAGTACGGTCAGCCCCATCGAAATCAGGCGTTCCTTGAGGAAGTCCTGCTCCATGGTGAACGCTGTGCCGAGCAATCCAATCTTCAGCGCGCCAGCCTCGACGGCAGCCTGACCGACAGGGTCGGCGATGTGCAGGAATGGAATGTCGATTGCTGCCTGAATCTGCCTGGCCACTTTGTGCATGGTGTTGGTGCACAGCACCACGCAATCGGCACCACCCGCCTGCAACCGTTGCGCCGCGTCCACCAGAATCGCCGCGGCATCGTCCCAGCGCCCGGCATGCTGGGCCTGTTCGACAGGGCCAAAGTCGACGCTGTACATTAGCATTTTCGCCGAACGCAACGGCCCGAGCCGGTCGCGTACCTGCTGATTGATGAGACGGTAATATTCGGCGCTGGACTCCCAGCTCATACCGCCGATAAGGCCGATGGTGCGCATGTCGTGCTCCTGTTGATGGCAACCCTTTGTTTTTGAGCATGCCCTTATTTGAGAGTACCCGTGGCTCTTCATCGCGATCTATCAGGAAATTTCACATGCCAACGGTACTGAGCCAGGAGCTGTTGGGCGGCAGACTCTGCTTACAGCTTTTGCCTCGGGCGGCTTACAGCGCGCGTGACCCAGTGCAGTGGCAAACCCTTGGGGTAACACTGGAACGTCAACAAGGCGTGCACGCCATCGATTCGGATCACCGGGTGGATTTCGATACGTTGCCTGGCGTGCTGGCTTACACCCCGGTCGGCGTGGAAGTGTTTTCCGAATCGGCCAGCGGTGGCGAATACCTGCTGATGCGTCTGAACCAGCCGCTGGCCGATCAGCATTTACCCGCGGTTGACCACCGTGTGCAGTCTTCAGGTAATCGCCGCGCGCTGATGCTGGGCCGGGAACTGCGGCGTCTGTTGCTCGCTCCGCAACCGGACAGGCTGGCGCTTGAGCAAAGGGCGGTGGAGTTCGTTGGTTTGATGAACCCGAAGGCCAGTACCGCGCAACGTGTCACGCCCAGGGTTTTCACCCAAGTGCTTGATCAGATCGCCGAGCAGTTCCACGAACCCCTGACCCTTGAACAATTGGCCGCCACCTACGGGCAAAACGAGCTGCGCTTTCTGCGCGACTTCACCCGGGCCATCGGCCTGACACCCCACGCTTATCTCGTTGAAGTGCGGCTTCAGGCGGCACGCCGGATGATTGAACACACCGACCTGTCCCTGGCCGACATCGCCCTGGACGCCGGCTTCGCCCATCAGTCCCACATGGGCAGTGCCTTTCGCAAATACCTGGCCATGACCCCCAGCCAATACCGTTCACGCTTTTAGTCGTACGCTGGCCGCTTGCATCTGCCATGCTCAAAGTCCGCAGCACCGCTTCAACAAAGGAACACCGCAATGGACGACGTACAGCAACTGGGTGAGATGCTTCGCCATTACGCAGAAAGCGAAGCGCACAAGAAACAACTGTTCGAGTCGCAATCGGCCGTGTGGGCGACGCGCATTGGTGAGCTGTTCGATCAGATCCAGCAATGGCTGGAACCGGTCCAGGCGCCGAATCTGCTGGAGGTGAGTCGCGAGGCGTATGTCGCCTCGGGGCCGAGCGTTCCGGTCGAAACGTCGACCTTCAAGACCGAGAAACTGACGATTGTGATTGCCGGTAAACCGGTGGAGTTTGTGCCGGATGTGATGGGTGCCGGTGGTCAGATTTCACTGGCCGTGATGGGCCTGACGGCCGCGCGCTATGGCAGCATTTCGCTGGTGTGCCTGCCGCCGTCCAGTAGCTGGCAATGGCGCAAGACCAACGGCTTGAAAGACCCGGATACCTTTGCGTTCGATGCGAACTTTTTGGCGCAGCAGTTGCAGAGCCTGATTCCCCGCGAGCGTAGCTGATCCCCCTGACCTGACACACAACCCTGTGGGAGTGAGCCTGCTCGCGATGGCGGTGTATCAGTCAACATTGACGTCGACTGATACACCGCCATCGCGAGCAGGCTCACTCCCACAGTGGTTTAGTGGTGTATCAGATTTCCAGGTTGCCCCAACCCGGTTTCGCTTCTTCAGGCGCAACGGCTTTCACGGTCTTGCCCGTCGCCAATTCCACCCGCCGCGCCACCTCCGGGTCATCGGCAAACGGAATCAAACTGGCTTCATCCAGGCTCTCCGCCGTCTGGTGTTTCAGGCAGTATTCAACCGCCAGCCAAAGCGCCAGCACACCCAACACATTCAGCACGACCTCAATCATCTCAGCCCCCTTGCCTCAGGCAATCTGCGCGTCGCGTTCGGCCATTTCGACGTCCGAAACCCGCACCGTGCGCCAGACGTTGTAAGCCATCAGCAACATGCCGCTAAGGAAGAACACCCCACCGACAAAGCGCACTACAAATCCCGGATGGCTGGCCTGCAAGGCTTCGACGAACGAGTAGGTCAGCGTGCCGTCATCGTTGATCGCGCGCCACATCAGGCCCTGGGTGATGCCGTTGACCCACATCGAGGCGATGTACAGCACGGTGCCGATGGTCGCCAGCCAGAAGTGCAGGTTGATCAGTGGTGTGCTGTACATCTGCTCGCGGCCGAAGACTTTCGGGATCATGTGGTACAGCGAGCCGAAGGTGATCATTGCCACCCAGCCCAGAGCGCCGGCGTGCACGTGGCCGATGGTCCAGTCGGTGTAGTGGGAGAGGGCGTTGACCGTCTTGATGGCCATCATCGGCCCTTCGAAGGTCGACATGCCGTAGAAGGCCAGGGACAACACCAAAAAGCGCAGGATCGGGTCGCTGCGCAATTTATGCCAGGCCCCCGACAGCGTCATCATCCCGTTGATCATCCCGCCCCAGCTCGGTGCCAGCAGGATCAGCGACATGGCCATGCCGAGCGACTGCGCCCAGTCCGGTAGCGCGGTGTAATGCAAGTGGTGCGGGCCGGCCCAGATGTACAGGGTGATCAGCGCCCAGAAGTGCACGATCGACAACCGATAGGAATACACCGGCCTTCCGACCTGTTTCGGCACGAAGTAATACATCATCCCGAGGAACCCGGTGGTCAGGAAGAAACCCACCGCGTTGTGCCCATACCACCACTGCACCATGGCGTCGGTCGCCCCGGAATACACCGGATAGGACTTGAACCAGTCCACAGGAATCGCCAGGTGATTGACCACGTGCAGCATCGCGATGACCACGATGAACGCGCCGAAGAACCAGTTGCCGACGTAGATGTGCTTGGTCTTGCGCTGCACCACGGTGGTGAAAAACACGATGGCGTAGGCGACCCAGACCACGGTCATCCATACCGCGCCGGAGAATTCGATCTCGGCGTATTCCTTGGTGGTGGTGTAGCCCAGCGGCAGGCTGATCAGCATCACCACGATCACCGACTGCCAGCCCCAAAAGGTGAATGCCGCGAGCTTGTCCGAAAACAGCCGCACCTGGCAGGTACGCTGCACCGCGTAGTAACTGGCGGCAAATTGCGCGCTGCCGGCAAAGCCGAAAATCACCAGGCTGGTGTGCAGCGGGCGCAAGCGGCCGAAGGTGGTCCATGGCAGGTCGAGGTTCATCTGCGGCCACACCAGTTGCGAGGCGATCCACACCCCCATCGCCATCCCCACGACACCCCAAACCACGGTTGCCACGACGAATTGGCGGACGACCTTGTAGTTATAGGCCTGTCCGATTGTTGCTGTGCTCATGGTCAATGCTTCCACGGTTGCAAAGTCTTGCCAGGCCACCCGGACTGGCATGTCGCCCACTGTAGAAACCCCACCGGAAACAAAACAGACTCAGAAAAACCGAGTTTATGCGGATCAGATTTGAGGTAACTCTGCGGCCGTTTGCCACAACCTGATACGGTTTTTTAGCGTTCAGGTGAATCTGTAACGCGCTGCGCCGCAGGTCCATAGTCGCTACCACAAGCACTGCCAAACCCTGTAGCAGCTGTCGAGCACCGCGAGGCTGCGTTCGGCTGCGAAGCAGTCGTCAAACCAAGCGACTCGGTCTGTCAGGTGAACCGTGTGCACAGGGTTTACGACTGCTACGTCCGAACGCAGCCTCGCGGTGCTCGACAGCTGCTACAGGGCAGAGCGTGCGATCAATCCTGATGAGGTAGCCACATGTATCAGTACGATGACTATGACCGGGCCCTGGTCTTTGAGCGGGTCGCGCAGTTTCGCGATCAGGTCGAACGCTTCATGGCGGATGAGTTGAGCGAAGAAGAATTCCTGCCGCTGCGTTTGCAAAACGGCCTGTACATGCAAAAACACGCCTACATGCTGCGCGTGGCGATTCCTTACGGCACGTTAAGCGCGCCGCAAATGCGCACGCTGGCGAGCATCGCCCGGGATTACGATCGCGGCTACGGCCACTTCACCACCCGGCAGAACATGCAGTTCAACTGGATCGAACTGGCTCAGGTGCCGGACATCCTCGAACGCCTGGCACAAGTGGAAATGCACGCGATCCAGACCTCCGGCAACTGCGTGCGCAACATCACTACCGAAGCTTTTGCCGGGGTGGCGGCGGATGAAATGATCGACCCGCGGCCGCTGGCGGAAATCTTGCGCCAATGGTCGACCATCAACCCGGAATTCCTGTTCCTGCCGCGCAAGTTCAAGATCGCCATCTGCTCAGCGGAACAGGACCGGGCAGCGATCATGATGCATGACATCGGCCTCTATCTTTACCCGGGCACCGACGGACAGATGTTGCTGCGGGTCATCGTCGGCGGCGGGTTGGGGCGCACGCCAATCCTCGGGTTGCAGATTCGCGAAGGGTTGCCGTGGCAGCATTTGCTGTCCTACGTCGAAGCGGTGCTGCGGGTCTACAACCGCCACGGTCGGCGCGACAACAAATACAAGGCGCGGATCAAGATTCTGGTCAAGGCGCTGGGCATCGAAGCCTTTGCCCGGGAAGTGGAGGAGGAGTGGCAGTACCTCAAGGACGGCCCGGCGCAGTTGACTGACGTCGAATATGAGCGCGTGGCCAGTGCCTTTGTGCCGCCGGATTACCGCGCTCTGGCGGACACCAACCTCGACTTCGGCACGCGCCTGTCCGAAAACCCGGCCTTCGCCCGTTGGGTGTCGCGCAACGTCCAGCCGCACAAAGTGCCGGGCTACGCCAGCGTGGTGCTGTCGACCAAACCGGGCATCGTCTCACCGCCGGGTGATGTCACGGCCGAGCAAATGGAGGCCGTGGCCGACTGGTCCGAGCAGTTCGGTTTTGGCGAAATTCGCATCGCCCATGAACAGAACATTGTGTTGCCCGACGTGCCGAAGGCTGATCTCTACACGCTCTGGTGCCTGGCCTGCAAACAGGGCCTGGGTTGCGCCAACATCGGTTTGCTGACCGACATCATCGCCTGCCCCGGTGGCGACTTCTGCGCGCTGGCCAATGCCAAGTCGATCCCCATCGCACAAGCCATTCAGGCACGCTTCGAAGACCTCGACTATCTGCATGACCTGGGCGACATCAGCCTGAACATCTCCGGCTGCATGAACGCCTGCGGCCACCACCACATCGGCAACATCGGCATTCTTGGGGTCGATAAGAACGGCAGCGAGTGGTACCAGATCACCCTCGGCGGGGCTCAGGGCAAGAGCAGCGCATTGGGCAAAGTCATCGGCCCGTCCTTCAGCGCCGCCGAAGTGCCCGGGGTGATCGAGCAGATCATCGCCACGTTCGTCAATTACCGCGAGAGCGAGGAGGTGTTCGTCGACACCTTGCAGCGTATCGGTCTGGAACCCTTCAAAGAGCAGGTCTATTCGAAGCTGCTGGAGGTGTCGGCATGAACAATGTGCTGCGGCTGGAGGAGGGTGTGGCGCGGATTGTCACTGATGATCCATGGACCCTGGTCAGGGACGTCAACGATGAATGGCCGACGGGTGCAGTGATTCTGCCGTTGGCCCGCTGGCTTGAAGGTCCACCGCAAAAGGGCGTGTGGTTGGGGCCGGACGATGAAGTGGAAAGCCTCAAGCCGTGGCTTTCACACCTGCCGCTGATTGCCCTCGATTTTCCGAGTTTCCGTGACGGTCGCGGTTACAGCCAGGCGTACTTGCTGCGCACTCGATTGGGCTGGACGGGCGAGTTGCGTGCTGTCGGCGACGTCCTGCGCGATCAACTCAGCCACATGCGTCAATGCGGGTTCGACAGCTTCGCGGTGCGCGAAGACAAGTCCGCCGAAGATGCGCTCAAGGGGCTGGCCGGGATGAGTGTTTTGTATGGGCGTTCGGTGATTGAGCCGCGACCGTTGTTCAGGCGACGGGAGTAACCCCGGTGAGGATGGCGCATCCTGTAGAGCAGGATGCGCCGAGCGCTGTCAGTTGATACGGACCAGAGCAGCTCGATCGCTTGGAGAAAGCTGATCAATTTCGAGCAGTGTCAGGCTCTTTGGCGCTTCACCAGGCAGTGGGCTGCCGAAATTGCCCGCAGCGTCGGCGGGAAGTTTGTACATCGCGCCCGTGAGTGGATCGACAACGAGCATGCCAATCAACCCACCGAACAACAGATTGCCCCAGTACCAGCCACTCATGCTGGTTTCCAGCGTAGCGCTGGTGTCGGCATAACCTGCTTTCTTGAAGGTGATGGTGTAGGCCTCACCTTTGAAGTAGCCACGACCTGAAGGCAGGGTAACGGTATTGGGTGTGGAACCGTTATGAACGACAACTCCGTCCTTGTTCTTGATGGTGAAGTCGGCACCGCTTGGAGTGCTCGAAACGTTCACTGGGTATTTGCTGTCACCAACGATGCTTGCACAGCCCGAAGTCAGCAGTGTGGCGGTCAGGGCGGTAACGGTGAACAGCGTGCGGAGAGCTTTCATTGATGATCCTTGAGACCGGGATTTGCCGTCATTGGCCGAGGTACGCTTCATGTGGCCTCGATGTGACTATTGGGGGCTGACTGCCCGGCGCGGACTCTAGCACTAATAGCAGTGAGCCATCATTCGGAATTTAAATTAATTCGGTTTAGCCGCACGCCTTGGGAAATGTTGTGTGGAGGTGCAAGGCATTTGTACTTGGGTCGATGATGGCACTTTGGTAGAGTCCGCACCTCACAAGGAAGTCGTACCGAAAGGAGTCTGGTTTGAGTGTGGGCAAGAAGATTTTAGGGTTAACCGCGTTTCTGCTGATGTTGACCCTGTGGGGCGGTTACTTTTATGTGTTCCAGGAGAACCGCGGCGGTCAGTTGGGTGGCGCGTTCGACAGTTACGCCTGGTGCGGCACGCCACCGGCCGCTGATGTGCTGTCGCTGGGCAAGGATCAGCTGACCCTGCGCATCACCAACAACCTGCGTGGCGAGTTCATGCTCAGCGGCGCGGTGATTGTTTCCGAGCGCACTTTCAACCGCTACGACCTGGGCCGAAACGAGCTGCGCCTGCGCCTGGAACCGCTGCAATGGTCCTACGGCGCCACGCCGATTTTCCTCGAACAGGTCAGGATCAAACCCCTGAGCCGTAACCTCGCTTCTGACAACAAAAGTGCCTACGCGGAGCTCGAGCCGCGACCGATTGGCGTGCAGGGGCGCGCCACCGAGTTCCCCTTCGACACCTACCGCTATGGCTACAAACCGGTGCTGTATTACCTCAAGGGCAATGAGCGCATCGACCTGCGCTTTCGCCACATCACCACGGTGATGGAGATGTCGAACACCTTTACGCCCATTCAGAAGTACAACCGGGCCGAGTACATCAATGAGAAAAACGCGTTGGTGCGCGAGGAAGACTACAAACCCTTCACCTCCCATGAATGCGCGTTCAGCGTCGAGCGCAAAGGCTCATTCAAGGTGATCGTCTTGCTGTTGCTGCTGGTGATTTGCCTGCCGCTGATGCACGTGTTTTATCGCGACGAGCCGGGCATCGATTTTCTCGCCACGCTGGTGAGTATCGGGGCGATCCGGATATTGCTGGTGGGGCCGTTGCAGGACTTTCAGCTGTACAACATCGACTTCCTGTTTGGCGCGGCGATTTTGCTGGTGGGGACGGTGTCGCTGATCAAGGCGATGCGGGCGAACAGTCGGCGGGCGTTGGCGTTGAAGAGCGGGTCGTCATGGTGAAGATGAGGGGTGTCATTTAGATCCACCCCCTCACCCTAACCCTCCCGAAACGTCGGACCGCCCCAGGGGGTAGAGGGGACTGACCGAGGTGTTTTTTAGAGTTACATCGACCTGAAATTTCGAGTCGACCTCAGGTTTTGAAAGGCTTGAAGATCGGCTCCCTTTCCCCTCGCCCCCATGGGGAGAGGGCGGGGGGTGAGGGGTGGATTTCAAGGATGCACACCATCAATTACTTCAACGCCGGATCCCCCCTGTTCATTTTCTTCCAGCCCTGCAACAGCACCTGCGCCTTCGGCTCCTGCCCGTTGTCCAGGTAGTACTGGATCAACGACAACCGGGCATTGCGATTGGCCGGCTGCACTTTTAACAGCCGCTCCAGCTCTTGGCAGGCCTCATCGACCTTGCCGCTGTCGTGCAACGCCACCGCCAACACGTAACCGTACTGGGCATTCTGAGGCTCCAGTTGCGCGGCCTTGCGCAGGGCCGGCATGGCCTGGGCTGATTTGCCCGCGCGCACCAGCGACAGGCCTTGAGTGTGTTGCAGCAGGGCGGCATCCGGATGTTCTTTCAGGCTCTGGGCCAGCAGCGTCTGAGCTTCCTGACTGCGTCCGTTCGCCTCCAGCCACTGCACCAGTGTCACCAGCGCCGGGTAGAAATCCGGATCGCGTTTGAGGGCGGTGCGCAGCAGCGCTTCGACTTCGCCGCTACGACCGCTGGCTTGATAGAGCATGGCCAGGTTGAGGTTGGCTTCGGCGCGTTCGTCCAGGTTCTTCTGGACGTCCTCGTATTCGGCGATGGCCGTGTTCCAGTTGTCCTGGGCGCTGCCCAATCCATTACGGGCCACGCTCAGCAGATCCCGGGCCGCAGCAATCCGCACAGCCTTCACTGGGTCACCCAGCAACGTCGTCAGCAGCGACGCGCGCTCCGGTGGCGGCAGGAACGCGCTGATCGCCCGGACGGCGCTTTCACGCACTTGCGGGGCCGGGTTGTTCAAGTCCTGGGTGGCGAGTTTTAAAGCTTGTTCGCTTGGGTACAGCGGCAACTCGGCCAGCAGGGTCGCGCGCTGAATCGCTGGCAAATGGCTAAGTTGAAGCTGCTCGTACAAGGCTTGTGCCGCGCCGGGCTGACCGTTGCGAATCAGCCACAGGCTTTCGTCGTAACGCGGTGCCTGCGCGGTGGTAGTGTTCCAGAGCTTGAATTGCTCGGTGACCTTGTCGCCCGCCTTGCCCTGGTGACAGGTCAGGCAAGCATCCGGCGTGCCGAGTTGTTTCGCCCGCTCAGGGTTGGGGATGCTGAAACTGTGGTCATGCCTGAAGTCATTGCCCATGTAGAGCTTGCCGGGCATGTGGCAATCCACGCACTGCGAACCCGGCTGGCCCATGGTGTGGCGCGTGTGTTCGATGGAATCGTAGTTCTTCGCTTGCAGCCCTTTGCCGTCGACGCCGTCCATTGACGTCTTGCCGGCGGTGTTGTGGCATTGCAGGCAGACACCGTTGCCCGGTGCCTTCAGCTCGGTGCTGTGCGGGTTGTGGCAGTTGCTGCAGCGCACGCCCTTGTCGAACATTTTGCTCTGGGCGAAGGAGCCGTGTTCGAACACTTCACCCTTGATCTTGCCGTCCAGCGCGTACAACTCGCGGGTCAGGGGGCTCGGCAGGTAGTCATCCATCAGGCGCTTGCCGGCGGTGAAGCCGTCGCCCAATGGCGCGCGGCGCGAGTGGCAGCGGGCACAGGTTTCGATTTCGACGGTGGCGTTCTTGTCCTTCAGGTCGACGGCAAAACCGGCATGGACCAGGTCACCTTTTTTTGCCGTCCATGCCAGGTGATTGGAGGCCGGGCCGTGGCACGCCTGACAGCCGACACCGAGGCTGTTCCAGTGACTGTCGAAGGTGTTTTTCGCGGTATCGAAATTGCGCTTGTAACCGGTGGTGTGGCACTCGACGCACATGAAGTTGGCGTTCTGGCTCGGCTTGCTCCAGTGCAACGGGTCTTTGAAGTTCACACCCTGGCCCGGATAGAGGTGAAACCAGCGGTGCTTCTCGGTATCCCAGGCCACGCCGAGGGCTTGCAACCGACCTTCGCCGACCTCGATCAGGTATTGCTGCAACGGCGCGATGCCGAAGGTGTAGGCGACCTTGAAGTCGGTATTCTTGCCATCAATGCCGGGGGTGTTGACCCAGAATTCGTCGCCCTTGCGCGAGAAACGGGTGGTTTCGTTTTCCGCTTTGAAGGTGACGTTTTTGAAGTCGCCCAACATCGTCTCGGCATTGGCCTCCTGCATCGCCAATTGGTGATGGGAGCCTTGCCAGTCCTTGACCTGCTCACTGTGGCAGCCCTGGCATTGTTGCTCATCAACCATCGTTGCCGGCACCACGGCAACCGGTTGCGGTTTGACCGGCTGAGCGACCGGTGTACTGACAGGCGCATACGTCATGGGGGCCGGTGTGCTGCTGAACAGAAACCAGCCGATGCCCGCGACGGCCGATAGCAAGACGCCGAGGGTGACGGGAAACAGGTAACGGCTGATCAAGGTCGGTGGCGAATCAGGGGGTGTCTGTACCGCTTTATTTTTATGTTTCGGCATTGCGACTTCCATAGTCCGGGTGCGTTTGCCGTCAGGCGCGCATTCAAGCTCGACGCAGCTTTGCCGGAAGGCCGGCGTCTGTCAAATGAGGTTGTGATCCACTGCGCAGGCGCTGTATCACTCCCCGACAAACCACCGGAAATACGGATTCCCCCCATCCCCGCGCATCACCTCGCGAATCTCCCTGGCCCACGCGTCGCGGTCACCGTCATAAGCATGCAGACTCGCCCGATAAAACTGCATCAGGCGTTGCTCGTGTGCGTTCATCCGTTCGTTGAAGCCCGCATCGGCATTCACCAGCGGTGGCGCTATGCGCAGGTCCAGCAAGGCGCACCTTGCGGTCGGTTTCATTCAAGTCGACGAAGCCAAGGATGTACGGCGTGGTGGCGTTGGCGGTGATCACGCCCAGTTTGTCTTCGTAACTGTTGAGCACCATCAGGTCGCCGCTGCGGGCGCCGAGTTTGTCGCGAAACTCTGCCTGCCATTGCGCGTAGGACACCAGCGGCAACGCCCACAGATAACTCTGGGTCGCCTGCTGGAAATCCAGCTCGGCGTAGAGTTTGGCTATGGACTCATGGGCCGGCAGTTCGCCTTCCATCGCGATCTTGCCGATCCGCGTATCCGGATCCTGGGCGCCGACACCGCAACTGACGAACATGGTCATCAAACTGAAACCGGCTGCGCGAATTGCACCGTGCATAAGAAAGTCCTTATTTGCCAAACGTGACATTGATCCCGGCGAACAGCGTGAACTGCGGCAGGCCATCGCCTTTGCGTTCCACGGTCCACTGAGGTTCGACGAATGCATTGAGGATATTGGAACCGGATTTCCAGACCTTGCCGCCACCGAACCCGATGGGGATGTAGTGGGTGTCGTTTTTCAGGTCGAACGTCCAGGTGCCGGTGCCCAGTTCGTCCTGATCGGCGGTGGGTGCAGTGATCTGCGGACCGATGCCCAGCTGCACACCGTCAGTCTTGAGCAAGAAGATGTCGAAAATGTTCAGATCACCTACACCGGTGCTGTATCCCCCGTTCCTTCGTGGCTCATTGGACGACTCGGCACTTCTCGGCCGTTACTGCGAAATCTCTTTCCTATCAAGCCTGTAGGACACGTCTGTTGAAACTAGCAGCTAACTCGGGGTTCGCCAGTCGAAGCGGGGGACTCTTTGGTTTTTTGTACACGTTTGTGGGGATTTATGTGTACTAAAAAGTTAATACGAAACAGAGGGTTGAAATAGATGGACGGCTAGATGTGGCGAGAGGGCAAGCCCTTTCGCCACAATGATCCGTTATTCAGTGCTTCTTCATCTGCTCACGCACCCGCTCTTCCTGCTCCCGCAATTGCGGTGTGAACTCGTCTCCGAAATCTTCAGCCTCGAACACCTGGCGAATCTCAATCTCGGCGTCGGTGCCTGGCATCGGGTTGGGGCAGCGCTTGACCCACTCGATTGCTTCCTGTTTCGACTTCACGTTCCATAGCCAATAGCCGGCGATCAGCTCCTTGGTTTCGGCGAACGGGCCGTCGATCACCGTGCGCTTTTCACCCGAGAAACGTACGCGGGCGCCTTTGCTGCTGGGTTGCAGGCCATCGCACTCGATGAGGATGCCGGCTTTGACCAGTTCCTCGTTGTAGTTGCCCATTGCGGTCATCAGTTCCTCGCTGGGCATCACACCAGCCTCGGAATCCTGGCTGGCTTTCACAATGATCATGAATCGCATGGTCTTATCTCCGCTGGATGTGAGTGACTCACAGCCTAGTCGAATGGCCGTCGCTTGAATCGACAACGCTGGCTGCCTTTCGTCATGAACACCGGGTGGCGGCCGGTGAGGGCGGTACGCTGTACACCGACCGCATCTCTCGCTCCTGCGGGATTCCGGTTGTATCCAATGTGTGCGACGAGACATCACAATTTGTATCTGGGCATAGGTCGTAGAGCCATTTCGTGGTTAACTTCGGCCTCTTCAAATTCTCTACAACAACGTTCAGAAGGACTCCGTTCATGGCTCAAGTCACTCTTAAAGGCTCCCCGGTTCAAGTCAACGGCCAACTGCCACAAGCCGGTTCCAAGGCGCCAGCCTTTTCCCTGGTTGCCGGCAATCTGTCCGACGTGACCCTGGCGAGCTTCGCCGGCAAGCGCAAAGTGCTGAACATCTTCCCAAGCGTTGATACCCCGACCTGCGCCACTTCGGTTCGCAAGTTCAACGCCCAGGCCAGTGATGTCGCCAACACTGTCGTGCTGTGCATCTCCGCTGACCTGCCGTTCGCTCAAGCCCGCTTCTGCGGCGCCGAAGGCCTGGAAAACGTACAAAACCTGTCGACCCTGCGCGGTGCCGAGTTCATCGAGAACTACGGTGTTGCCATCGCTGACGGCCCGCTCAAAGGCCTGACCGCCCGTGCCGTCGTGGTTCTGGACGAAAACGACAACGTTCTGCACAGCGAACTGGTCAAGGAAATCGCTGAAGAACCGAACTACGAAGCAGCACTCGCCGTTCTGAAGTAAAAGTAGTTTTACAATTGTTAACGGCCTGGCCCTGTCCAGGCCGTTTTCATTTGTGCTTCAGTGTCTTAGATAAATCTCCTGTTACGTAAGCCGAAGGTAAATTGCCGGTAAAGCCGCTTTGCTTAATGCCCGCCAGTGCTTATCGTTCAGCCTCCTGTAGAAGAAGCCCACGCGCCCAATGGTTGATCATTCCATGCAATCCTCCGTTTCCCGTAGTCCCCGTCGCTGGCTGTTTGGCCTGCTTGTCCTGTTGGTCATCGCTGGCCTGTGCTGGAAATTCTGGCCCGCCGACACTGCCCAAAAAGAGGGCGCAGGGCAAAAAGCCGTTGCCGGGCATACCGGCAGGTCGGGAGGCATGCGTCCGGGTTTCGGCGGGGCGACGGGGCCTGTTCCAGTGCGTGTAGCGCCAGCGGTCAAAGGCGACTTCCCGCTGTACTACAAGGCGCTGGGCACCGTGACGGCGTTGAACACCATCAATGTGCGCAGCCGCGTCGGTGGTGAGCTGATGAAGATCTCCTTCGAAGAAGGGCAGATGGTCAAGGCAGGCGATCTGCTGGCTGAAATTGACCCGCGTCCTTACCAGAATGCCTTGCTTCAGGCCGAAGGCACGTTGCTGCAGAACCAGGCACAACTGAAAAACGCTCAAGTTGATGTAGAACGCTATCGCGGCCTGTATCGCGAAGACAGTATCGCCAAGCAGACCCTGGACACGGCCGAAGCGCTGGTGGGCCAGTATCAGGGCACGGTCAAAACCAATCAGGCGGCGGTCAACGACGCCAAGCTCAATCTGGAATTCACCAAGATCCGCGCCCCGATTGCCGGGCGTGTGGGCTTGCGTCAGCTGGACGTCGGCAACCTGGTGGCAGCCAACGACACCACCGCGCTGGTGATCATCACCCAGACCCAACCGATCAGCGTTGCCTTCACCTTGCCGGAAAACAGCCTGGACACCGTGCTGGCCCGTTATCGCACCGGCGCCAAACTGCCCGCCGAAGCCTGGGACCGTGGCGACACCAAGTTGCAGGCCACCGGCGTGTTGCAGAGCCTGGACAACCAGATCGACGTCACCACCGGGACCCTGAAATTCAAGGCTCGTTACGAGAACCGCGATCAGGCGCTGTTCCCGAATCAGTTCGTCAACGTCCACCTGCTGGCCGACACCCTCAAAGACGTGGTGCTCGCACCTTCGGCAGCGATTCAGTTCGGCACCAATGGTACGTTTGTCTACGCCCTGGACGGCGACAAGAAAGTCGCGATTCGTCAGTTGAAAGTCGGCGCCAGTGACGGTGAAAACACCGTGGTTACCGAAGGCCTGGCCCCTGGGGATCGCGTGGTCCTTGAAGGCACCGACCGCTTGAAGGAAGGCAGCGAAGTCGAAGTGGTCAACGACACCAAGGACGTGCCAGCCACCCCGGCCGGGCACCTGCAAGGCAAATCGGCCGCCACGACGCCTGACGCGACGACCACCGACAAGGCGAAAAAGGGTGGCGCATGAACCTCTCGCGGCTGTTCATCCTTCGCCCGGTCGCCACGACCCTGAGCATGCTGGCCATTATCCTGGCCGGTGTGATCGCCTATCGGCTGTTGCCGGTGTCGGCATTGCCTCAGGTCGATTACCCGACCATCCGTGTCATGACGCTGTATCCCGGCGCCAGCCCGGATGTCATGACCAGCGCCGTGACCGCGCCCCTTGAGCGTCAATTCGGGCAGATGCCCGGCCTGACCCAGATGGCCTCGACCAGTTCCGGCGGCGCTTCGGTGCTGACCCTGCGTTTCAGCCTCGACATCAACATGGACGTCGCCGAGCAGCAGGTGCAGGCGGCGATCAACGCTGCGACCAATTTGCTGCCCAAGGACCTGCCGGCGCCGCCGGTGTACAACAAGGTCAACCCGGCGGACACGCCGGTTCTGACGCTGGCCATCACCTCCAAGACCATGTTGCTGCCCAAGCTCAATGACTTGGTCGACACGCGCATGGCGCAGAAAATTGCCCAGATCAGCGGCGTCGGCATGGTCAGCATTGCCGGCGGCCAGCGTCAGGCCGTGCGGATCAAGGTCAATCCCGAGGCGCTGGCCGCCAATGGCTTGAACCTGTCTGATGTTCGCACCTTGATCGGCGCGTCCAACGTCAACCAGCCCAAGGGCAACTTCGACGGCCCGACCCGGGTGTCGATGCTCGATGCAAACGATCAACTGACCTCGCCCAAGGACTACGCCAACCTGATTCTCGCCTACGCCAACGGCGCGCCGTTGCGGCTCAAGGACGTGGCGGAGATTGTCGATGGTGCGGAAAACGAACGTCTGGCGGCGTGGGCCAACGAAAACCAGGCCGTGCTGCTGAACATCCAGCGTCAACCTGGCGCCAACGTCATCGAAGTGGTTGACCGGATCAAAGCCCTGCTGCCGAGCATCACCGACAACCTGCCGGCCGGTCTCGAAGTCACCGTGCTGACTGACCGCACCCAGACTATCCGCGCCTCGGTCACCGATGTGCAGCACGAATTGTTGATCGCCATTGCGCTGGTCGTGATGGTGACCTTCCTGTTCCTGCGTCGGGCCAGCGCCACAATCATTCCGTCAGTGGCCGTGCCACTGTCGCTGATCGGCACCTTCGGCGTGATGTACCTCGCGGGTTTCTCGGTCAACAACCTGACCCTGATGGCACTGACCATCGCCACCGGTTTCGTGGTGGACGATGCGATCGTGATGCTGGAAAACATTTCCCGATTTATCGAAGAGGGCGACAGCCCCCTGAATGCGGCGCTCAAGGGCGCCAAACAGATCGGCTTCACGCTGATCTCCCTGACCCTGTCGCTGATCGCAGTATTGATTCCGCTGTTGTTCATGGCCGACGTGGTAGGGCGGTTGTTCCGCGAATTTGCCATCACCCTGGCAGTGGCGATCCTGATCTCTCTGGTGGTGTCCCTGACCCTGACGCCGATGATGTGCGCGCGGTTGCTCAAGCGTGAACCCAAGGAAGAAGAACAGGGCCGTTTCTACCGGGCCAGCGGCGCCACAATTGATTGGATGATCGCGGCTTACGGGCGCAAGTTAAAGTGGGTTCTCAAGCATCAACCGCTGACCCTGATGGTGGCCATCGGCACACTGGCGTTGACCGTATTCCTTTACATGGTGGTGCCCAAGGGCTTCTTCCCGGTGCAGGACACCGGCGTAATCCAGGGTATTTCCGAGGCGCCGCAGTCGATTTCCTTTGCGGCCATGAGCGAGCGTCAGCAGGAACTGGCCAAAGTGATCCTGGCGGATCCGGCGGTGGAAAGCTTGTCGTCCTACATTGGGGTCGACGGTGACAACTCAACGCTGAACAGCGGTCGTCTGCTGATCAACCTCAAATCCCACAGCAATCGCGACCTGAGCGCCACCGAGGTGATTGCACGCCTGCAACCGGAACTGGACAAGCTCCCCGGCATCCGCCTGTTCATGCAGCCGGTGCAGGACCTGACCATCGAAGACCGCGTCAGCCGGACTCAATACCAGTTCAGCATGTCGTCGCCGGACTCGGAGCTGCTCAGCCTGTGGAGCGGTCGTCTGGTGGAGGCACTGGCCCAACGGCCGGAGCTTACCGACGTCGCCAGCGATTTGCAGGACAAGGGCTTGCAGGTCTATCTGGTGATTGACCGCGATGCGGCGTCGCGGGTCGGCGTGTCGGTGTCGAACATCACCGATGCGCTGTACGACGCCTTCGGTCAGCGGCAGATTTCCACCATCTACACCCAGGCCAGCCAATACCGCGTGGTGCTGCAATCGCAGTCGGGCGAGAGGATCGGCCCGGATGCGCTGAACCAGATTCACGTGAAAACCACTGACGGCGGGCAAGTGCGCCTGTCCAGTCTGGCGCACATGGAGGAGCGTCAGGCACAACTGGCGATCACCCACATCGGTCAGTTCCCGGCAGTGATGATGTCCTTCAACCTCGCGCCCGGCGTGGCGTTGGGGCATGCGGTGCAGATCATTGACCAGGTGCAGAAGGACATCGGCATGCCGATTGGCGTGCAAACCCAGTTCCAGGGCGCGGCCGAGGCATTCCAGGCGTCGCTGTCGAGCACCTTGCTGCTGATTCTGGCGGCGGTGGTGACCATGTACATCGTGCTTGGTGTGCTCTATGAGAGTTACATCCATCCGATCACCATTCTCTCGACCTTGCCCTCCGCGGCAGTGGGTGCCTTGCTGGCGTTGCTGCTGAGCGGCAATGACCTGGGCATGATCGCGATCATCGGCATCATTTTGTTGATCGGTATCGTGAAAAAGAACGCGATCATGATGATTGACTTCGCCCTCGACGCTGAACGTAATCAGGGCATGGACCCGGAAACGGCAATCTATCAGGCGGCGCTGCTGCGTTTCCGGCCGATTTTGATGACCACACTGGCTGCGTTGTTCGGCGCGGTGCCACTGATGCTGGCGACCGGTTCCGGCGCGGAACTGCGTCAACCGTTGGGTCTGGTGATGGTGGGTGGCTTGTTGGTGAGTCAGGTGCTGACGCTGTTTACCACTCCGGTCATCTACCTGTATTTCGACCGCCTCGGTCGGCGCTGGGGTCGCAAGCCTGAAGCCGTGGAAGCGGCAGAACAGCCATGAACCTGTCCGGACCTTTCATCAAGCGCCCGGTCGCGACGATGTTGCTGAGCCTGGCGATCCTGCTGCTGGGCGGCGTGAGCTTCGGCCTGTTGCCGGTGGCGCCGTTACCGCAGATGGACTTCCCGGTGATCGTGGTCCAGGCGAGTCTGCCCGGTGCAAGCCCTGAGGTCATGGCCTCGACCGTGGCCACGCCGCTTGAGCGTTCCTTCGGCGCTATCGCCGGGGTCAACACCATGAGCAGCCGCTCCAGCCAGGGCTCGACCCGGGTGATTTTGCAGTTCGACCTGGACCGCGACATCAACGGCGCGGCGCGGGAAGTGCAGGCGGCAATCAACGCCTCGCGCAATTTGCTGCCGAGCGGGATGCGCAGCATGCCGACCTACAAGAAGGTCAACCCGTCCCAGGCGCCGGTCATGGTGTTGTCGCTGACCTCCGACGTACTGGAAAAAGGTCAGCTCTACGATTTGGCCTCGACGATTCTGTCCCAGAGCGTGTCTCAGGTGCAGGGTGTCGGCGAAGTGCAGATCGGCGGCAGTTCCTTGCCGGCGGTGCGCATCGAACTCGAACCGCAGGCGCTCAACCAGTACGGCGTGGCGCTGGACGACGTGCGCAACACCATCGCCAATGCCAACGTGCGCAGGCCCAAGGGCTCGGTCGAAGACAGCCAGCGGTTGTGGCAGGTTCAAGCCAACGATCAACTCGAGAAAGCCAAGGATTACGAGTCGCTGATCATTCACTACGCGGACGGCGCGGCCCTGCGCCTGAAGGACGTGGCCAAGGTCAGCGACGGCGTCGAAGACCGCTACAACAGCGGTTTTTTCAACAACGACGCGGCGGTACTGTTGGTGATCAACCGTCAGGCCGGCGCCAACATCATCGAGACGGTCAACGAAATCAAGGCTCAGCTACCGGCGTTGCAGGCTGTGTTGCCGGCCAGCGTCAAGCTGAACGTGGCGATGGACCGGTCGCCGGTGATCAAGGCGACCTTGCACGAAGCGGAAATGACCCTGCTGATTGCCGTGACGCTGGTGATTCTGGTGGTGTTCCTGTTCCTCGGTAACTTCCGCGCCTCGTTGATTCCGACTCTAGCGGTGCCCGTGTCGCTGGTCGGCACCTTTGCGGTGATGTACCTCTACGGATTCTCCCTGAACAATCTGTCGCTGATGGCGCTGATTCTGGCCACTGGACTGGTGGTGGACGACGCCATTGTGGTGCTGGAGAACATTTCCCGGCACATCGACAAAGGCGTACCGCCGATGAAGGCCGCTTACCTCGGGGCGCAGGAAGTCGGTTTCACCTTGCTGTCGATGAACGTCTCGCTGGTGGCAGTGTTCCTGTCGATCCTGTTCATGGGCGGGATCGTCGAAAGCCTGTTTCGCGAGTTTTCCATCACGTTGGCGGCGTCCATCGTGGTGTCGCTGGTGGTCTCGCTGACACTGACACCGATGCTCTGCGCCCGCTGGCTCAAGCCGCATACGCCGGGTGAGGAAAACCGTTTGCAGCGCTGGAGTCAGCACGCCAACGAGTGGATGGTCGGCAAATACGCGACCAGTCTGGACTGGGTGTTGCGCCACCGTCGGTTGACCTTGCTCAGTCTGCTCGTGACAGTCGGCGTTAACATTGCACTGTATGTTGTTGTTCCTAAAACATTTATGCCTCAGCAGGATACCGGCCAGCTGATCGGTTTCGTGCGCGGCGACGACGGGCTGTCATTCAGTGTAATGCAGCCGAAAATGGAAACCTTCCGCCGTGCCGTGCTCAAGGATGATGCGGTGCAAAGCGTCGCCGGCTTCATCGGCGGCACCAACGGCACCAACAATGCCTTCATGCTGGTGCGGCTGAAGCCGATCAAGGAACGTAACATTTCTGCGCAAAAGGTCATTGAACGCCTGCGCAAGGAAATGCCCAAGGTCGCCGGTGCGCAGTTGATGCTGATGGCCGATCAGGACCTGCAGTTTGGTGGCGGTCGTGAACAGACCTCGTCGCAGTATTCCTACATCCTGCAAAGCGCCGACCTTGGCGAGTTGCGCGAGTGGTATCCGAAAGTGGTGGTTGCGCTCAAGGCGTTGCCGGAGCTGACGGCGATTGATGCCCGTGAAGGGCGCGGCGCCCAACAGGTGACCCTGATCGTCGACCGTGATCAGGCCAAACGCCTGGGCGTCGACATGGACATGGTCACCGCGGTGCTGAACAACGCCTACAGCCAGCGGCAGATTTCGACGATTTACGACAGCCTTAACCAGTATCAGGTGGTCATGGAGGTCAATCCGAAATATGCCCAGGACCCGATCACCCTCAAACAGGTTCAGGTGATCACCGCTGACGGTGCGCGGATTCCGCTCTCGACCATCGCGCATTACGAAAACAGCCTGGAAGACGACCGCGTCAGCCATGAAGGCCAGTTCGCCTCCGAGAGCATTTCCTTTGACATGGCCGAGGGCGTGACGGTGGAGCAGGGCACGGCGGCCATCGAGCGGGCCATCGCCAAACTGGGTATGCCGGAAGACGTGATCGTGAAAATGGCCGGCACTGCCGACGCCTTCGCCGCGACCCAGAAGAGCCAGCCCTGGATGATTCTCGGCGCGCTGGTGGCGGTGTATCTGGTGCTTGGTGTGCTCTATGAAAGCTACATTCATCCGCTGACCATTCTCTCGACCTTGCCGTCGGCCGGGGTTGGCGCGTTGCTGTCGATCTATGCGCTGGGCGGTGAGTTCAGCCTGATCTCGCTGCTTGGGCTGTTCCTGCTGATCGGCGTGGTGAAGAAAAACGCCATTTTGATGATCGACCTGGCTTTGCAGCTGGAGCGACATCAAGGCATGGCGCCGCTGGAGTCGATTCGCAGCGCCTGCCTGCAACGTCTGCGGCCGATACTGATGACCACCCTGGCGGCGATCCTCGGCGCGTTACCGTTGCTGCTGAGCCGCGCCGAAGGTGCGGAAATGCGTCAGCCGTTGGGCCTGACCATCATTGGCGGGCTGATCTTCAGCCAGGTGCTGACCCTTTACACCACCCCGGTGGTTTACCTCTATCTCGACAAACTGCGCCATCGCTTCAACCACTGGCGTGGGGTGCGTACCGATGCTGCTCTGGAAACTCCGCTATGACTGACCGTTCGCTTATCACTCTGGCTGCACCGCTGGTAACGGCCCGAGGCTCGCGTTTGTTGAGCCTGGCGCTGTGCGTGGCGATGCTCAGCGCCTGCGCCATCGGCCCGGATTACCAGCGCCCGCAAGCGGCTGCGCCGGCGCAATACAAGGAAGCGGCCGGCTGGCGTCAGGCCAATCCCAGTGATTCCCTGGCCCGTGGCGCCTGGTGGGAGTTGTATGGCGATCAGCAGCTCAATGGCCTGGTTGAAAAACTCAACAGTTCCAACCAGACCGTCGCGCAGTCCGAAGCCCAGTACCGTCAGGCCCAGGCCTTGGTACGCAGTGCCCGTGGCGCGTTTTTCCCGACTGTGGACCTGACCGTCGGGAAAAACCGCTCCAGCCAGGGCACCGGCAGCAGCAGTTCGAGCCTGACCAGTTCTTCCAGCGGGATTCGTGACACTTACACCGCACAGGCCGGCGTCAGTTGGGAGGCTGACGTTTGGGGCAAGCTGCGCCGAGGCCTTGAAGCCGACACCGCCAATGCCGAGGCGAGTTTTGCCGATCTGGCGGCGATGCGCTTGAGTCAGCAGTCGGAACTGGTGCAGAACTATCTGCAACTGCGGGTGATCGACGAGCAGAAGCGTCTGCTGGAGGCGACGGTCGAGGCCTATCAGCGCTCGCTGACAATGACTGAAAACCAGTACCGCGCCGGTGTCTCCGGCAAGGATGCGGTGGCGCAGGCCCAGACTCAGCTCAAAACCACCCAGGCTGACAGGGTTGATTTGATCTGGCAGCGTGCTCAATTCGAGAACGCCATTGCCGTACTGATCGGGCTAGCGCCGGCCGAGTTCAGCCTGGCTGAAACCCAAGACATTCCTGCGTTGCCCGAGATACCGCTGAGCCTGCCTTCGCAATTGCTCGAGCGCCGCCCGGACATCGCCTCCGCCGAACGCTCGGTGATGGCGGCCAATGCCAACATCGGTGTGGCCAAGGCGGCCTATTACCCGGATTTCACCCTGAGTCTGAACGGTGGTTACAGCAGCAGTACCTCTTCCAACTGGTTCAGCGTGCCGAACCGCTTCTGGTCGGTCGGGCCGCAATTGGCCATGACCCTGTTCGACGGCGGTCAGCGCTCCGCGGAAGTCGACCGCAGCGAAGCGGCCTACGACGAGACCGTGGCCAAGTACCGCCAGACCGTGCTCGATGGCTTCCGTGAGGTGGAAAACTACCTGGTGCAGCTCAAGGTCCTGGAAGACGAAGCGGGCGTGCGCCAGGAAGCACTGGACGCGGCGCGAGAGTCCTTGCGCCTGACCCAGAATCAGTACAAGGCCGGTGTGATCGCTTACCTGGGCGTGGTGGTCGTTCAGGCCACCGCGTTGAACAATGAACGCAGCGTGCTGAGCCTGTTGCAGAGCCGGTTGATTGCCAGTGTGCAGTTGATCGCGGCATTGGGCGGTGGCTGGGATGGGGCGTTGCAAGTGAGCGAAAAAGAGTAGGCGCCCATTCTCTGACGGCAACTCGACAGCTGCTACCAGAGGACGCGGTCGTCGCTAAGTGTCAAACAAGCGTTTCATCGGCTTGATGGCCATTTGCTTATTTTGTCAGTGCGTTCTTTTGCGCAATCAGTACAATCGCCCGATTTGCCCCCCGAGAATGGAAGCAGTACGGAGGGGCTGTCGCGAGTAGTCTCATGCTTATCGGTAGCTATTCCCCCACGCTGGTTGTCATCTCGCTTTTTGTGGCGATTCTCGCCTCCTATACCGCGCTCGACCTGACCGAACGCATCTCCACGGCCAAGGGCCGGGCCGTACATCTATGGACGGCGGGCGGCGCCTTTGCCATGGGGGTTGGCGTGTGGTCGATGCATTTCATCGGCATGCTCGCGTTCAACTTGCCCATCGACCTCGGTTACGACGTCGGCATCACGCTGCTGTCTCTGCTGATTGGCATCCTGTCCTGCGGCTTTGCCCTGTGGCTCGTCAGCCAGCCACGATTGCCAGCCTGGCAATTGGCGTTCGGCGCGCTGGTCATGGGTTCCGGGATCAGTGCCATGCACTACACCGGCATGGCCGCCATGCGTATGCAGCCGGGTATCGATTACGATCCGACGCTGTTCGGCGCCTCGCTGCTGATCGCCGTAGTCGCCTCGGGCGCCGCGTTGTGGATCGCTTTCCGCCTGCGCCAGCACACACCTTATGTCGGCCTGATCCGTGGCGGTGCGGCGGTGATCATGGGGTTCGCGATCGTCGGCATGCACTACACCGGCATGGCGGCAGCGCGCTTCCCGGATGGCAGTTTCTGTGGCGCGGCCGTCAGCGGCCTGAACGGCAAGGGCCTGGACAATCTGGTGTTGATCACCACCCTGGCCGTGTTGAGCCTGGCCCTGTTGACCTCGATCCTCGATGCGCGCCTCGAGGCCCGCACCGCAAGCCTTGCCCACTCATTGACCGAGGCCAACCGCGAACTGACGCAACTGGCCCTGCATGACACCCTGACCGGCCTGCCGAATCGCGTGTTGCTGGCTGACCGCATCGATCAGGCGATGTCCATGGTGCGCGAGCAAAGCGGTTGTTTTGCGTTGATGTTCATCGATCTGGACGGTTTCAAACCGGTCAACGATGCCTTTGGGCACCATATGGGCGATCTGTTGTTGCGTGAGGTCGGCTTGCGCCTGCGCGAAGATTTGCGCAGCCAGGACACCCTGGCGCGGATCGGCGGAGATGAGTTCGTATTGCTGGTGCAACTCGGCGAGCAGAATGACGCATTGAACCTGGCGGCCCGTCAGGTCGGGCTGATCGGGCGTTCGTTCCGGGTCGGCGAACATGACTTGCAGATTTCCGCCAGCGTCGGCATTGCGATTTATCCGGGCAACGGTGAAACCGCCGAGGAATTGCTGATGAACGCTGACGCGGCGATGTACCACGCCAAGGGCGCCGGGAAAAACGGCTACAGCTTCTTCGATGCCTCGATGAACAGCAACGCGCGCAAACAGCTGCAATTGCTGCAGGACTTGCGTATCGCCATAGATCAGCAGCAATTCAGTCTCTATTACCAACCCAAATTCGACGCCAACAATGGCCGGCCGGTCGGTGCCGAGGCGTTGTTGCGCTGGGAGCATCCGACCCAGGGCATGCTGTTGCCGGACAAGTTCATCGAACTGGCGGAAAAGACCGGCCTGATCATTCCGATTGGCGAGTGGGTGCTCAACGAAGCCTGCCGTCAGATGCGCGAGTGGTACGTTCTCGGGTACACCGAATGGCGCATCGCGGTGAACCTTTCAGCCTTGCAGTTCTGCCACGCGGGCCTGGTCCAGAGCGTTGCCAAAGCCTTGGCCACTCACCATTTGCCGGCCAACAGCCTGACCCTCGAGATCACGGAAACCACCGCCATGAGCGATGCCGATGCGAGCATGACGGTGCTGCAGGAGCTGTCGACCATGGGGGTCGACCTGTCGATCGACGACTTTGGCACCGGCTATTCGAGCTTGATGTACCTCAAGCGCCTGCCGGCCAACGAACTGAAGATCGACCGGGGTTTTGTCCGCGACCTGGAGCGTGACAGCGATGACGCCGCCATTGTTTCCGCCATCGTCGCTCTCGGTCAGGCGCTAGGGTTGCGGATCGTCGCCGAAGGGGTGGAGACCGACTCGCAGCAAGACTTCCTGACGCAACTCGGTTGTGATTCGCTGCAGGGTTATCTGCTCGGGCACCCGCTGCCGGCCGAACGCTTCATGGTCGATATTCTGCGTGCAGAGCAATTGGCGCTGAGTTGAGAGCAATGTGATTGATGTGAGCCCATGCAAAAGCCAGCGATGACGGTTATTCTTGGCCCCGACCGCTAACGCTTGGAATGGGGGACATTTCGCATGGACAAAGTCATCGTTATCACTGGCGGCAGCCGCGGTATCGGCGCCGCGACAGCCCTGTTGGCCGCCGAACAAGGCTATCGGATCTGCATCAACTACCAGGCCGACGAATCCGCTGCGCAAACTGTGCTGGAACAAGTCCGCGCCCTCGGCGCCCAAGCCATCGCGGTGCGCGCTGACGTCAGCATCGAAGATGAAGTGATCGCGCTGTTCCACCGCGTGGATACGGAGTTGGGCCGGGTCACTGCACTGGTGAACAACGCCGGCACCGTCGGGCAGAAGTCGCGGATCGATGAAATGTCGGAATTCCGTATTCTCAAAATTCTCAGAACCAACGTCCTGGCGCCGATCCTCTGCGCCAAACACGCGATCCTGCGCATGTCGCCCAAGCATGGCGGGCAGGGTGGCAGCATCGTTAACGTGTCCTCGGTCGCCTCACGCCTGGGCGCGCCAAATGAATACGTCGATTACGCCGCCTCCAAAGGTGCGCTGGATACGTTCACCATCGGTCTGTCCAAAGAAGTGGCCGGCGAAGGCATTCGCGTCAACGCGGTGCGCCCTGGTTACATCTTTACCGATTTCCACGCATTGAGCGGCGACCCGGATCGGGTCAGCAAGCTGGAGTCGGCGATTCCGATGGCTCGGGGCGGGCGTCCGGAAGAAGTGGCTGAGGCGATTGTGTGGTTGCTGTCGGACAAGGCTTCCTATGCGACCGGGACATTCGTTGATCTCGGCGGCGGACGCTAACCTTGATCGGGTAGGTGTGGTTAGAACGACCGCACAATCCGGCCCAACGTCTCCATCGCTTTCTCGGCAGTTTCATCCCAAGGGCTGCCGTAATTCAGCCGGATACAATTCCTGAAGCGCTGGGTCGGTGAAAAAATCGGCCCGGGCGCAATGCTGATCCCTTGTGCCAACGCCATCTGAAACAACTTCAGCGAATCCATCTGCGCTGGCAATTCCAGCCACAGGAAGTAACCGCCGGCCGGTTGACTCACGCGGGTTTGCGCCGGGAAGTAGCGCGCGATAGCGGCGAGCATGGCGCTTTGCTGTTCTTCCAGGGCGTAGCGCAGTTTTCGCAAGTGCCGGTCGTAGCCACCGTGTTGCAGGTAATCGGCAATGGCGGCCTGGGCCGGCATCGACGCGCACAGCGAGGTCATGAGTTTCAGCCGTTCGATCTTCTGTGCATAGCGCCCGGCGGCGACCCAACCGATGCGGTAGCCGGGGGCCAGGCTTTTGGCGAACGAGCCGCAATGCATCACCAGCCCTTCGGTATCAAAAGACTTGGCCGGTTTCGGCGCCTGCTGGCCGTAATACAGCTCGGCGTAGACATCGTCCTCGATCAACGGCACCTGATGGCTGCGCAATAGCTCAACCAGTTCCTGTTTCTTCGCCTCGGGCATCGTCGCGCCCATCGGGTTCTGGAAACTGGTCATGCACCAGACAGCCTTGATCGGGTGCCGTGCCAGGGTTTGCGCGAGTACCCCAAGGTCGATGCCGTCGCGAGGATGCACTGGGATTTCCACGGCTTTGAGCTTCAGCCGCTCGAGGATTTGCAGGCACGCGTAGAACGCCGGGGCTTCGATGGCCACCAGATCGCCAGGCTCGGTGACCGCTTGCAGGCACAGGTTCAGCGCTTCCAGCGCGCCGTTGGTGATCAGCAGTTCCTCCATGGGCAGCATCAGACCGCCGACCATGTAGCGCAGGGCGATTTGTCGACGCAGTTGCGGGTTGCCCGGCGACATGTCGGTGACGACCATGCGCGGGTCCATCTCGCGGGCGGCGCTGGCCAGGGAGCGGGACAGGCGCTGCAACGGGAACAGCGTCGGGCTGGGGAAGGCCGAGCCGAAGGGCACGGTGTTCGGGTCCTTGATCGAGTCCAGGACCGAGAACACCAGTTCGCTGACGTCGACTTCGGTGGACTCGTTGACCTGACTGCTGATCACCGGCTCTGAGAACGGGCTCGGTGCGTGTGCGTTGACGAAGTAGCCGGAACGCGGGCGAGCGCGGATCAGGCCGCGGCGTTCGAGCAGGTAGTAGGCCTGGAACACCGTGGACGGGCTGACCCCGTAGGTCTGGCTGGCGTAGCGCACCGACGGCACGCGCTGGCCGGGGCCGAGGACACCGGAGCGGATCAGTTCAGCGATGTCGTCGGCGAATTTTTCGTAGCGTTTCATCGGAGGGCCTGGTTTGAAGTTATTCAGTTGGTGCGCTGTTGTGGCGAGGGAGCTTGCTCCCGCTGGGGTGCGAAGCGCCCCCAGAATTTACGACTGCTACGCAGCCGAGCGGGAGCAAGCTCCCTCGCCACAGAGGACTGCATCTGACAGAGGATTGCATCTTAAAGGCTCACCGATTCATCGGCGCAACAAACCGGCTCTTCGCCACGCTATAAATCTCTGGCTCATCGCTGTCGACAATCTTGAAGCTGATCGTCTGCGAACTGCTGCTCGGCCGTTCCGTGGTCATTGCCACCGACACCGGCACATCCACAATCTCGCCCGGTGCCAGGCTCAGTTCGGTCTTGCCTTGCAGCAGGAAGCCGTCGCCATCGACCAGGGTCAGACGGTAAGCCTGACGTTGCTGGGTCTTGTTGATGACTTTCAGGCTGTAGATGTTTTCGATCTGCCCCTGACTGTTCTCACGGAACAAACCACGGTCCTTGCTCACGTCCAGCGAGACCATCGGCCGCTCCACCAGCGCCAGGGCAAGCGCACCGATCATCACCAGCAGGACGGCGGTGTAGCCGATCAAACGCGGCCGCAACAAATGAGTCTTGCCACCCTGCAATTGATGCTCCGAGGTGTAGCTGATCAGCCCGCGGGCATAGCCCATTTTGTCCATGATCGAATCACAGGCGTCGATACACGCGGCGCAACCGATGCATTCCATCTGCAAGCCGTCACGGATGTCGATGCCAGTCGGGCAGACCTGCACGCACACCTGGCAGTCGATGCAATCACCGAGGCCGACTTCAGCCGGTGCCACGTCACGTTTGCGCGGGCCACGGTTTTCGCCACGGGCCACGTCGTAGGAAATGGTCAGGGTGTCTTTGTCGAACATCACGCTCTGGAACCGCGCATACGGACACATGTGCATGCACACCGCTTCACGCAGCCAACCGGCGTTGATGTAGGTCGCGCCGGTAAAAAACAGCACCCAGAACAGGCTGACGCCGCCCATCTGCAAGGTCAGCAGTTCTTCGGCCAGCGGCCGGATCGGGGTGAAATAGCCGACAAAGGTCAGGCCGGTCAACAGGCTGATGGCCAGCCACAAGGTGTGCTTGGCCGAACGGCGGATCAGTTTGTTCAGGCCCCAGGGTGCGGCTTGCAGCTTGATCCGCTGGTTGCGTTCGCCTTCGGTGATCTTCTCGCACCACATGAAGATCCAGGTCCAGGAGCTCTGTGGGCAGGTGTAACCGCACCAGACTCGCCCGGCGAACACGGTGATCGCAAACAGTCCGAACGCGGCAATGATCAGCAGCGCCGACAGCAGGATGAAATCTTGCGGCCAGAAGGTGGCGCCGAAGACGTGGAATTTGCTTTCGGAAAGGTCCCAGAGCACCGCTTGGCGGCCGCCCCAGTTCAACCACACGGTGCCGAAAAACAGCAAAAACAGAAACCCCGCGCCGCTGATGCGCAGGGTGCGGAACAGACCGGTGAAGCTGCGGGTGTGGATCAGGTTGTCGCTGGACTTGGCCTTCATCTTTGGACGCGAAGGCTCGTAGCTTTGCACCAGCGGGGCACTTTCAACAATTCGGACGGGGATTCTATCGCTCATGGTCTTTCGCTCATCAGCCTCCATCAGGCATGAGCACTATGAGCGGCGATCTGTTTGCATAACAGACTCACCTATTGCAATAAAAAGCGGATCAGATGGACGTTGAACCGCTTCCTGCGACAAGTTGATGCACCCGCTGCAACGGGACGCAGGTGCCTATATCAAGCGTCTGCGGGGGTTGTTGATCCGGGTCAGTCAAATCACCGAATCACTGTCGGTGGCCTTCAAATGCTTACGCCCGTCGACTGCGCCTGCTACGGTCAATGCGTCGGCTTCTGCTTCGGTAATGTAGAAGCGCTGGCCGTTGAGCTCCACCGCCGACATGGCTTTTTCCGAGTCGGTAATGATGGTGACGTCGGGACACAAACGAATTTCTTCGCCGTTCTCGGTAATGAAGAAGCAGGTCTGGTTTTCGATGCGCACAGTCATGAAAGTGTCCTTTTTTCTGCGGGTTCTTAAGTGTTAGGACACAGCCGAGGATCATCGTTCTGTGCAACCGATTAATGGTCGACGCGGCCGCCGGGTTGGGGCGAGAGGCGGCGGTGCTTAGCACGCTGCTGGCGTTGGCTATCTTCAGCGTGATGCCGAAGATCGTAAAAATGCTGGAACGCGATTCCCCGTAGGTGTGACAACCACCAGCGGCATGGTGCTCGGTGGCTCTTCCCGAGGAGGCGGGGCAGTACCGGGCGGGTCTTGCTCAGGCACAGGTTCAGGCTCGGTCGACGGAATGGTCGGGCTGTCGATGTTTGGATCAGGCGTTTCGGCAGGGATCGGAATGCTCATGAATGTAGCCTCCAGTGGCACATGGCGTAAGTCGTGCTTAAGTGTGTTGACCACTGTGTAAAGGAATTGATTCCACCGAAGGCCCAGGCAAATCCTCGTGAACTTTTACCGGTGCCTGTCGCTCGGAACCTAAGTGAGTTCATTCCGGGGCGGACGATCCTGCGGGATGGCTATCTTGTTACAAGCCACAGACACAAGAGCGTCCATGGGGCGTAAAGGAGAGATGCTCGATGACTGCTGAAAAACCGACAGAGCTCAACTACAACCCTCATATGCCGCTGTCGCAGGCTTTACTGCTGCCGCGCATCGCCATCGAAGACACCATGCCGACCCTTGATGGCGGGCAGTTCGCCGTCAAAGCCGTGGTGGGTCAGGACGTGGTGGTGACCAGCAAAGTGTTTGCCGATGGTCACGACAAGTTGGCCGTGCGAGTGCGCTGGCACGCCGACGGTGACGAGACCTGGCAAAGCGAGGTCATGGCCGACCTGGGCAATAACGGTTGGCAGGGCCAGTTCCAGGTCGCGCGCCAGGGCCGTTATGTGTTTTGCATCGAAGCCTGGATCGATCAGTTCGCCAGCTTCTGTTATGAGCTGGAGAAAAAACATGCCGCCAGGGTGCCGATCAGCCTGGAGTTGCAGGAGGGGCGAACGCTGGTCCAGCAAGCCGCCGAACGTACCGAAGGGCCGCTGAGTGAACAACTGGCGGCGTTGCACCATGAATTGTCGGGTCTGCTCGAAATCGAGCAGGTCGAGCTGTTTCTGCACCAACGTAGCGCCGAGCTGATGGCGCAGGCCAATCATCGTGCCTATTTGAGCATCAGCCCTGAGTACCCGCTCGACGTCGAACGAGACCTGGCGCAGTTCGCCAGTTGGTATGAATTGTTTCCCCGTTCGATCACTGACGATCCGGCCCGTCATGGCACCTTCAACGATGTGCATTCGCGGCTGCCGATGATTCAGGACATGGGCTTCGATGTGCTGTACTTCCCGCCGATCCACCCGATCGGCCGCAGTTACCGCAAAGGCCCGAACAATTCCCTGACCGCCGGGCCGGACGATCCGGGCAGTCCGTATGCCATCGGCAGCGAAGAGGGCGGGCACGAAGCCATTCACGCCGAACTGGGTACCCGCGAGGACTTCCGTCGGCTTGTCGCGGCAGCCGCGGACCATGGGCTGGAAATCGCCCTCGACTTCGCGATTCAGTGTTCCCAGGATCACCCATGGCTGCAGCAGCATCCGGGCTGGTTCAACTGGCGGCCGGACGGCACGATCAAATACGCCGAGAATCCGCCGAAAAAATACCAGGACATCGTCAACGTCGATTTCTATGCCACCGATGCGATTCCGAGTCTGTGGGTCGAGTTGCGCGACATCGTGGTGGGTTGGGTCGAGGAGGGCGTGAAGCTGTTTCGCGTCGACAACCCTCACACCAAACCGCTGCCGTTCTGGCAATGGCTGATCGCTGATGTGCGAGCGCTGTACCCCGAGGTGATCTTCCTCGCCGAAGCCTTCACCACCCCGGCAATGATGGCGCGGTTGGGCAAGGTCGGTTACTCCCAGAGCTACACCTACTTCACCTGGCGTAACAACAAGTCCGAGCTGGCCACCTATTTCACCGAACTCAATGAGTCACCGTGGCGCGAATGCTTCCGGCCGAACTTCTTCGTCAACACACCGGACATCAACCCGGCGTTTTTGCATGAGTCGGGGCGTGCCGGATTTCTGATCCGCGCGGCGCTGGCCACCATGGGCTCCGGTCTGTGGGGCATGTATTCAGGCTTCGAACTGTGTGAAGCGGCACCGGTGCCGGGCAAGGAGGAGTACCTCAATTCCGAGAAGTACGAGATCCGCCCACGGGACTTCAACGCGCCGGGCAACATCATTGCCGAGATCGCCCAGCTCAACCGCATCCGCCGGCAGAACCCGGCGCTGCACACGCACTTGGGCCTGAAGGTCTACAACGCCTGGAACGACAACATTCTGTATTTCGGCAAACGCAGCGCGGATGGCAGCAATTTCATTCTGGTGGCTGTCAGCCTTGATCCGCATAACGTCCAGGAAGCGAACTTCGAATTGCCGCTGTGGGAAATGGGCTTGCCCGACGACGCCAGCACCCAGGGCGAAGACTTGATGAGCGGTCATCGCTGGACCTGGCACGGCAAGTACCAATTCATGCGGATAGACCCGACGCATCAACCGTTCGGGATCTGGCGAATCAGCATTTCCTGAGACTGCTCTCGTGGCGAGGGAGCTTCTGTGGTGAGAGGGCTTCTGTGGCGAGGGGATTCATCCCCGTTGGGCTGCGAAGCGGCCCCCCAATCAGCCCAAACACCGCGTTAACCAGATCAAACGTATACGACTACTTCGCAGCCGAACGGGGATGAATCCCCTCGCCACAGAGGCCGCCTCACCAAAATGAGTGGTGGGCCCAGTGGCAATATCGAATTCAACAGGAGTTACAAATGGCGAAGAAACCCAAGGCTGCCACCTTTATCAAGGACCCGCTCTGGTACAAGGATGCGGTGATCTACCAGGTTCACGTTAAGTCTTTTTTCGACTCCAACAACGACGGGATCGGCGACTTTCCCGGTCTTATCGCCAAACTCGATTACATTGCCGACCTGGGTGTCAACACCATTTGGTTGCTGCCGTTCTATCCCTCGCCACGGCGCGATGACGGCTACGACATTGCCGAATACCGTGGGGTGCATCCCGACTACGGCACCATGGCCGACGCCAAGCGGTTCATCGCAGAAGCCCACGAACGTGGCCTGCGGGTGATTACCGAACTGGTCATCAACCACACCTCGGACCAGCACGCCTGGTTCCAGCGCGCGCGCAAGGCCAAAAAAGGCTCGGCGGCACGGGATTTCTACGTCTGGTCCGATGACGATCAAAAGTACGACGGCACCCGCATCATCTTTCTCGACACCGAAAAGTCCAACTGGACCTGGGATCCGGTCGCCGGTCAGTACTTCTGGCACCGTTTTTATTCCCACCAGCCAGACCTGAACTTCGATAACCCGCAAGTCATGAAAGCCGTGCTGTCGGTGATGCGCTACTGGCTGGACATGGGCATCGACGGTCTGCGTCTGGACGCGATTCCGTACCTGATCGAGCGCGACGGCACCAACAACGAAAACCTGCCCGAGACCCACGACGTCCTCAAGCAGATCCGTGCCGAAATCGACGCCAATTACCCGGACCGCATGCTGCTGGCCGAGGCCAACCAATGGCCGGAAGACACGCAACTGTACTTCGGCGACACCGATGCCAAAGGCCTGAACGGCGACGAATGCCACATGGCGTTCCACTTCCCGCTGATGCCGCGCATGTACATGGCGCTGGCCCAGGAAGACCGTTTCCCGATCACCGACATTCTGCGTCAGACCCCGGAGATCCCGGCTAACTGTCAGTGGGCGATTTTCCTGCGCAACCACGATGAGCTGACCCTGGAAATGGTCACCGACAAGGAACGCGATTACCTGTGGAATTACTACGCGGCCGACCGTCGGGCGCGGATCAACCTGGGCATTCGCCGCCGCTTGGCGCCGTTGATGGAGCGCGACCGTCGTCGTGTGGAGTTGCTGAACAGTTTGCTGCTGTCGATGCCCGGTACGCCGACCCTGTATTACGGCGATGAAATCGGCATGGGTGACAACATCTACCTTGGCGACCGTGACGGTGTGCGCACGCCAATGCAGTGGTCGATTGACCGTAACGGCGGTTTCTCCCGCGCCGATCCGGCCAGCCTGGTGCTGCCACCGATCATGGACCCGCAATACGGTTACCTGTCGGTCAACGTCGAAACCCAGGCCGGCGACCCGCATTCGTTGCTGAACTGGACCCGGCGCATGCTCGCCGTGCGCAAGCAGTCCAAGGCCTTCGGTCGTGGCACCCTGAAAATGCTCTCGCCGAGCAACCGCCGGATCCTGGCCTACACCCGGGAATTCACCGGACCGGACGGCAAGCACGAAATCATTTTGTGCGTGGCCAACGTGTCCCGTAGCGCGCAAGCGGCGGAGCTGGACCTGTCGGCCTACGTCGGCATGGTGCCGGTGGAGATGCTCGGCGGTAACGCCTTCCCGCCGATCGGTCAGTTGAATTTCCTGTTGACCCTGGCGCCTTACGGTTTCTATTGGTTCGCATTGGCGGCGGAAAACCAGATGCCGAGCTGGCACGTGGAACCGGCGCAAAGCCTGCCGGACTTCACCACGCTGGTGTTGAAGAAACGCATGGAAGAACTGCTCGAAGCACCGTCCCGCGACACGCTGGAGCAGGGCATCTTGCCGAACTGGTTGCAGAATCGCCGCTGGTTTGCCGGCAAGGACGCGGCCATCGAGCAGGTCAACATCGCTTACGGCGTGCGCTTCGGCGATCCGCTGCACCCCGTGTTGTTGAGTGAAATCGACGTCACCAGTGGCGGCCAGACCAGCCGCTATCAGTTGCCGTTCGGTTTTATCTCCGAAGATCAGGTGGGTGCTGCGCTGCCTCAGCAACTGGCCTTGTCCCGGGTCCGGCGCGTGCGTCAGGTCGGCTTGATCACTGATGCCTTCAGTCTCGACACCTTTGTGCATGCGGTATTGCAGGGCATGCAAAGTAATACCGTACTGCCCTCCAGTGCGGGCGATATCTGCTTTGAGCCGACGTGGGAACTGGCGAAACTCGGTCTGACCGGGGAATCGGAAGTGCGTTACCTGTCCGCCGAACAGTCCAACAGTTCGGTGGTGATCGGCAACAGCCTGGTGCTGAAACTGATCCGCAAGGTCGCGACTGGCGTGCACCCGGAACTGGAAATGAGCGCGTTCCTGACTCACGCCGGTTTCCGCAATATCTCGCCGCTGCTGGGTTCGGTGGTTCGCCGCGATCCGGCGGGTGAGGACAATCTGCTGATGATTGCGCAAGGCTATTTGAGCAATCAGGGCGACGCCTGGGAATGGACCCAGAACAACCTCGAACGGGCGCTGCGCGACGAGCTGGCAGACGCCATGTCCGAGCAGGAGCAACACTACAACGCCTTGGGTGAACTAAAAGACTTCGCCAGCATGCTCGGTCAGCGTCTCGGTGAAATGCACCAAGTGCTGGCGGCGCCCAGCGACAACCCGGACTTCACCCCGAAGGTCACCAGCCAGAAAGATGTCCTGGCCTGCACCAAGGACGTGTCGGCGCAACTGGAGCACGCGCTGAAGTTGCTCAAACAGCATCAAGGCGAATTGAACCCGGCAGACAAAGCCTTGGTCACTCGTTTACTGGACAACAAAAAAGCCATCCTCAGTCATGTTCAGGAGCTGGGCAAAAAAACCGTCGGTGGTCTGCGCATTCGCGTCCACGGCGACTTGCACCTGGGCCAGGTGCTGGTGATCAAGGGCGACGCCTACCTGATCGACTTCGAAGGCGAGCCAGCGCGGCCGCTGCCTGAGCGACGGGGCAAACACAGCCCGTACAAAGATGTCAGTGGCGTATTGCGCTCCTTTGACTATGCTGCGGCGATGGCGATCAACGTGCACAACGTCGACAACACGGCCGATGCCCAAGCCGCTCGTCAGCGTGTCGCTGATCGCTATTTAAATGAAGCAAGACAAGCATTTGTCGACGCTTATCGGCTGGCGGCAGCTAGTCTTGCTCATGCATGGCAAGATCCGGAAGGCGAGGACGCCGCATTGGCGTTGTTCAGCCTGGAGAAGGCAGCGTATGAAGTGGCCTATGAGGCAGAAAATCGCCCCACATGGTTGCCCGTGCCGTTGCACGGATTGTATGGGTTATTGAGTGGGCTTAAACCCTTTTCCGATCTTGGTGGAGAGTAGTCATGAGTTTCTCGAACAAGGAACAGGGTCACGCTAAAGAAGCGTTGCTGCCCAGATCGCGGGACATCGACGCATTGGTTCGCGCCGAACATCACGACCCCTTTGCAATTCTTGGCCCCCACGGCGATGGTCATGGTGGGCAATTCATTCGGGCCTATTTACCGGACGCCTTGAGCGTGCAGGTATTGGCCAAGGACTCCGGGGAAGAACTCGGCAACCTTGAGTCTACCCAGACACCGGGTCTGTTCGTCGGGCACTTCGAACGGGCGCAGCCGTATCTGCTGCGAACCCGCTGGGCCGGCGGCGAACAGGTTTCCGAGGACCCTTATAGCTTTGGCCCGTTGCTCGGCGAGATGGACTTGTACCTGTTCGCCGAAGGCAATCACCGCGATCTCAGCGCGTGCCTGGGCGCGCAGCTGAAAACGGTCGACGGTGTCGATGGCGTGCGTTTCGCCGTGTGGGCACCGAACGCCAAAAGGGTCTCGGTGGTCGGTGACTTCAACAACTGGGACGGTCGCCGGCACCCGATGCGCCTGCGTCATCCGACCGGTGTATGGGAAATTTTCGTCCCGCGCATGCAAGCGGGGGAAACGTACAAATACGAAATCCTCGGCACCCACGGCATTCTGCCGCTCAAGGCCGACCCGATGGCGCTGGCCACCTCGCTGCCGCCGGACACCGCGTCAAAAGTCGCTTCGCCGCTGAGCATCGATTGGCAGGATCAGGAGTGGATGCAATCCCGGGGCGACCGTCATCGCCCGAGTGCGCCGCTGTCGATCTACGAATTGCATGCTGGCTCGTGGCAATGTGAGCTGGATGATCTGGGCGAGGTCGCCCGCCAGTACACCTGGCATGAGTTGGGCGAGCGGCTGATTCCTTACGTGAAGGATCTGGGGTTTACCCACATCGAGCTGATGCCGATCATGGAACACCCGTTCGGCGGGTCCTGGGGCTATCAGCTGCTGTCGCAATTTGCCCCGAGCGCCCGTTACGGGTCGCCGGATGACTTCGCCGCGTTCGTCAATGCCTGCCACCAGGCCGACATCGGCGTGATCCTCGACTGGGTGCCGGCGCATTTTCCGACCGATACCCACGGCCTGGCGCAGTTCGACGGCACCGCGCTGTATGAATACGGCAACCCGCAGGAAGGCTTCCATCAGGACTGGGACACGCTGATCTACAACCTGGGCCGCACCGAAGTGCACGGCTACATGCTGGCCTCGGCGCTGCACTGGCTCAAACATTTCCACGTCGACGGCCTGCGGGTCGATGCCGTGGCTTCGATGCTGTATCGCGATTACTCGCGCAAGGCCGGCGAATGGGTGCCAAACCGCCACGGCGGTCGGGAAAACCTCGAAGCCATCGACTTCCTGCGCCATCTCAATGACGTGGTAAACCTTGAAGCCCCCGGCGCGCTGGTGATTGCCGAAGAGTCCACCGCATGGCCGGGTGTCAGCCAGGGCACGCAACAGGGCGGACTGGGTTTCGACTACAAGTGGAACATGGGCTGGATGCACGATTCGCTGCACTACATCCAGCAGGACCCGGTGTACCGCGCCCATCACCACAACGAGCTGAGTTTCGGTCTGGTGTATGCCTGGTCCGAGCGCTTTATCCTGCCGATCTCCCACGACGAGGTGGTACACGGCAAGCACTCGCTGATCGACAAGATGCCCGGCGATCGCTGGCAGAAATTCGCCAACCTGCGCGCCTACCTCAGTTTCATGTGGGCGCATCCGGGCAAGAAGCTGTTGTTCATGGGTTGCGAGTTTGGTCAGTGGCGTGAGTGGAACCACGATCAGCAACTTGACTGGTACTTGCTGCAGTACTCGGAACACAAAGGTGTGCAGAAACTCGTCGGCGATCTCAATCGGCTGTATCGCGAAGAGCCGGCGCTGCATGATCAGGACGACGCGCCGCAAGGCTTCCAGTGGCTGATCGGTGATGATGCAATCAACAGCGTCTACGCCTTCATGCGCTGGAGCAGGGATGGGCGGCCGGTGTTGGTGGTGGCTAACTTTACGCCGGTGCCGCGTGAGGGTTATCGCATCGGCGTACCGTTTGCCGGGCGCTGGACCGAGGTGATCAACAGCGATGCGGCCACTTACGCCGGTTCTAACTATGGCAACAGCGGCGGGGCGTTTACCGAGGAGGAGCCGAGCCATGGCCAGCCCCTCTCGTTGGTATTGAACCTGCCGCCGTTGGCGGTGTTGATGCTGCGTCCGGAGGGCTAGGCTTCTTCTGATACTGATCGTTCCCACGCGCGGAGCGTGGGAACGATCAGGTCTCTTGATATTTCTACCACCGCATCCGCACACCCAAACTCCCAATCAGCCCGTTCAAATCATTGTCATCCACACTACTGCTGTAGTCGGCGCTGACGTAGAGACTCACGGCGGGTGTCACTCTGGCCACCAGGCCCAAACCCACTTCGACGGTCGATGAATAGCGGCTGCTGCTGATCTTCTCGACCTGATCGAGGTTCACGGTATCGCTGGTGTACACCGTGTGCCACAAGTTGGTTCGCACATAGGGTTCGACCCCCAGGCCGTTGATGTCGTAACTACCTTTCAACCGTGCACCGACCCGGCCGCTCCAGGACGTCAGATCGCTGGACGAGGCATTGCCTGACCCGGCATACGGGGTGTCCAGGGTAATGCGTTGATTGATTAACTGTGCCTGGGGTTCCACTACCCAGTGATCGCTAAGACCGATGGGGAAACCACCTTCTACCGACAGCGTCACCGCGCTGCCCTCAGTCGCTTGCCGGGCGCCCTGGTCATTGAGGCTATAGCCGTTGACCCGGCCGCCGCTGGCCGTCAAATCCACGTGCCAGCCTTGGGGCCCGGTCAGGCTCCAGTAGGCGCCGAGGCTCTGGCCTTCGAGGTTGAGGGTGTCGTTGCCGGGGTCAGCAAAGGCGCGACCGGTCAGCAGCCCGTTGCTGTTGCCTTGTAACTGAGTGGTGCCGCCAACCAGTCCGACCCGCTGGGTATTACCGCTACCGCTTTGCAGAGTCAGGATCGCCGGACCTTTGAATTCGCTACTGCCAGGGATAGCAAACCCCTGAGCCAGAACATCGGTTTGCGCCTGCCGCGAGGCCTCTCCATACACCTGATCCCAGGCCGAAGGCGCAGCGTCTTCGATGATCAGGTGCGAAGTTCGTGTATCGGAGGCGGCGTTGAAGCGGCCGGGGTAGGGGGTGGTGAAAGTGACGGCTGGCAAGGTCATGACCGGAACATCCTGACGGTACCAAGGCGTGGTTTCATCTTCTGCAGGCCTTGCCTGTACATCCATGGACGAGCACAGAAGGAGTGAACTCGAGACAGCGCAAAAAGTAACTTTGATCTCTTGTTGGGTGAATGAAGTTTTCATGGCGGTCTACCTTGCAATCGCATGCCGTATCTCGCTCTGGCGTCTCTCTCCTACCCTGAATGAGGGGCGACCGAATGTAGTGGGGCAAGCCTCTGGCCGCCCGATTTCGCGGGAGTCTGGGGGGGTGCCCCGGGTGATATTTCCGGGGGTAGTAACGTGAAGCTAAGAAGAGCGATGCCACTGCGTCAAGAAAATGAACGATGAGCGGTATGGCTAATTTGGCCTATGCAACTAATTGTTTTTTGGCGTTTATCTAAGTTCTTGTTTGTACGAAAAATCATCGCGAAACCCGCGAATCAGAGCCGCTCACCAGCCGACAGCCGGTCTTCGAGCGGCCTTTGTCCAGCTAATTTGCTGACTGATTCTCGCTGTTTATTACTGTCAATAATGAGGCTGAAACCGAACATTCGTTTCGGTTCGTGGTTGAACCGCTACAGATGCACTTCTACCGCCAACGGCAAGTGATCCGACAAATGCGTCCAGGGCTTGTGCCCCAGTATTCGTGGCTCATGACTGCTGGCATTGCGCAGATAAATTCGATCCAGACGCAGCAGCGGGAAGCGCGCCGGATAGGTTTTGGCCGGTCGGCCGTGGTGGCGCTCGAAGGCTTCATGCAGGTAGTCGCGTCGGGCGAGGGCGGTGTTGCCTTGCAGCTGCCAGTCGTTGAAGTCGCCGGCGATAATCACCGGCGCATCGTCGGGCAAGGATTCGAGCAGTTGGCACAGGAGCTGGAGCTGCAACTGGCGATGGCTTTCCAACAGACTCAAGTGCACGCAGATCGCATGGACTTCAGTGTGCCCCGGCACATCCAGCACGCAATGCAGCAGGCCGCGGCGTTCGGGGCCGGTGATCGAGACGTCGAGGTTGCGGTGTTCGCGGATCGGGTATTTGGATAACAGGGCGTTGCCGTGGTGACCGTTGGGGTAGACCGCGTTACGACCGTAGGCGAAGTCGCTCCACATGCTGTCGGCCAGGAACTCATATTGTGAGGTCTGCGGCCAATCGTTGTAGCGAGAGGAATGGCGGTCGTGTTCACCGACGACTTCCTGCAGGAACACCAGGTCCGCCGACGTACTGCGTACCGCTTCACGCAGTTCCGGGAGAATGAAACGTCGGTTGAGTGCGGTAAAACCCTTGTGGGTATTGACTGTCAGCACTCTCAGTCGATGAATCGCCGGGGGCGTATTCAATGGAGATGAGTCGACGGCCTGCCACTTGGAATCACTGGTCACGTTCACTCCTCTGAATCAGGGCTGGTTATGTATGCGACTGATGCAGCGGCGGGCAGTTCAGAGTGATTCGTCGCTAGTAGCCTTCACACCAGAATGTAGCAGCTGCCGAGCCTGCGAGGCTGCGTTCGGCTGCGCAGCAGTCGTCATCCAGAACATGCAGTTTGCCTGACACACCGCATTGCCGGGTCTTACGACTGCTGCGCAGCCGAACGCAGCCTCGCAGGCTCGACAGCTGCTACAGGCTGCTACGTCAGACGAAGACAATTTCGTAGGGCAACCGTATCCGCTCAAGAAGCACCGGGGGCAGCAGCGGGGCGAGGCCGATGGCCGGTTCGCCGTCGAGCTGGCTGGCATAGGCGTGGGTAGCGTGGCTTTTGCGCGCGACGGTCCAGGTGTCCAGGCGCACCTTGCGTGCGCGATGCCACGGGATGAGCCCTCGAGCACGCGTCGGCCAGTGCCAGGCCCAGACCGGTACTTCGTTGAATTCCGCACCGACCATTGCTGCTGCCTTGGCGCTAGCCCGGCCGACGGCGTCATGGTCGACAATGCCATCCTCGCGCCAGGTGCTAAACACCACATCCCCGGGGCGTAGATAACGGGCAATGAATTGACTCATCTGAAATTCCCGTTCCGCCAGGGCGTTGTCGGTGAAGCCGCCACGAATCCATTTCAGGCTGTGCATCGGCAGCCCGAGCCGGCGCAAGGCTTCGAGGCTTTCCTGGGGGCGGAAAACGCTCAAGCGCTTCTCCGACCACTGTTGCGAGCCTGGATGGCTGGCGCTGCCGTCGGTAATCGAGATCAATTGCAGGGGATGACCCAGGGCGCTGAGCAACTGCAGCAGGCCGCCGCAGGTCACGACTTCATCGCCAGGGTGTGGGGCAATCACTACCGCGCGTGCGCCGGCGGGGACCAGGGTCTGAGTGCTGATGACAGGGATGTTGTCCAGTTGCGGGGCGCTGTTCCAGATTTGTACTGGAGGGCTGCTTTCACTGATGGAAACCGATTTCATGGCTACGTCCTTGTTCTCGTTGATAGCAATGTGCGGCGCTCCAAACCCTGGATTGCCGCGAGCAGAGTATTGCTCATGTCACGCTATTCGTCGCCTCGATGCTCCATTCAATACGTTTTTTTATCCGGGCTACGCCCTGAAGGCCCACTTCACTCTTCTTCCTCATGCTGCAATTCGAACAGCAGCAGCGAACGACCGGTGACGGAATATTCGTGCCCGAACTCGAAGCGTTCCTGCCCGCGAATCGACGGTTGATTGGTGTCGATCATGCACGTCCAGTGATAGCCGTCAGGCACTTCCGGCAAGGTGAAGTTGACGATGTCGTGGTGCGCGTTGACCACCAGCAACAGGGTCGCGTCACCGCCCTTGCGGCGGATACCGGTTTCCTGGGCACGGCCATCCATCAGCATGCCGAGACAGCGGCCATGGCCTTCTTCCCATTGTTCGGTGGACATTTCGCTGCCATCCGGCGCGAGCCAGGTGACGTCCTTGACGCCGATGTCCTCGTTGTAATTGCCCACCAGGAACCGGCCGCGACGCAGGATCGGGTAGGTCAGGCGCAACTTGATCAGGCGTTTAACAAACTTGAGCAGGGCCTTGCCGTCTTCGCCCAGGTCCCAATTGACCCAACCGATCTCGCTGTCCTGGCAATAGGCGTTGTTGTTGCCTTCCTGGGTGCGGGCGAATTCGTCGCCGGCCACCAGCATCGGCGTGCCTTGGGACAGCAGCAGCGTGGCAAAGAAATTGCGCATCTGCCGCTGGCGCAGCTCATTGATTTCGGGATCGTCGGTCGGGCCTTCGACGCCGTGGTTCCAGGACAGGTTATTGTTGCTGCCGTCCTGATTGTTCTCGTCGTTGGCTTCGTTGTGCTTGTCGTTGTACGACACCAGGTCGTTGAGGGTGAAACCGTCGTGGGCGGTGACGAAGTTCACCGAGGCGTATGGCCGCCGACCACGCTGATTGAACATCTCGCCGGAGGCTGTCATGCGACTGGCGAAGTCCGCCAGTTGGCCGTCGTCGCCTTTCCAGAACGCACGCACGGTGTCGCGGAATTTGTCATTCCACTCGACCCAGCCTGGCGGAAAGTTACCGACCTGATAGCCACCGGGGCCGCAATCCCAGGCTTCTGCAATCATCTTCACCTGGCGCAGCACCGGGTCCTGACGGCAGGCCACCAGGAAGCTGTGACGTTCGTCGAAGCCATCGTGGTAGCGCCCGAGAATGGTCGCCAGGTCGAAGCGGAAACCGTCCACGTGCATTTCCGAAGCCCAGTAGCGCAGGGAGTCAGTGACCATTTGCAGCACGCACGGGTGACTCAGGTCGAGGGTGTTGCCGGTACCGGAATCGTTGATGTAGTAGCGCTTGTCGTCGGGCATCAAGCGGTAATAGGAGGCGTTGTCGATGCCACGCATGGACAGGGTCGGGCCTTGTTCGTTGCCCTCGGCGGTGTGGTTGTAGACCACGTCGAGGATCACTTCAAGATTGGCTTCGTGCAGGTGCGCGACCATCTCCTTGAACTCGGCGATTTTGCCGCTGGCCAGGTAACGCGGGTCGGGGGCGAAGAACGCGATGCTGTTGTAGCCCCAGTAATTGGTCATGCCCTTGTGCAACAGGTGCTGGTCGTTGACGAAGGCATGAATCGGCAGCAATTCAACCGTCGACACGCCGAGCTTGCGGATGTGTTCCAGCACATCATCGACCATCAACCCGGCGCAGGTGCCGCGCACGTTCTCGGGGACGGAGGGGTGACGCATGCTGATGCCGCGCAGGTGGGTTTCATAAATGATCGTCTTGTCCCACGGGATGCTGACCCGTTGATCATTGCCCCAGGTATGGGCCGGGTCGATCACCTTGCACTTGGGCACGAACGGCGCACTGTCGCGCTCATCAAAACTGAGGTCGGCGTCGGGGTGGCCGATGGTGTAGCCGAACAGGGCTTCGGACCATTTCAACTGGCCGACCAGTTGTTTGGCGTAGGGGTCGATCAGCAGTTTGTTGTGGTTGAAGCGATGACCGTTCGCCGGGTCGTACGGGCCGTAGACACGGTAGCCGTAGATCATCCCCGGATGCGCGTCGGGCAGGTAGCCGTGGTAGATCTCGTCGGTGTATTCCGGCAGTTCGATGCGTTCCAGTTCGACCTCGCCGGCATCATCGAAGATGCACAGCTCGACCTTGGTGGCATTGGCGGAAAACAAGGCAAAGTTGACCCCCAGGCCATCCCAGGTCGCGCCCAGCGGGAAGGGCAAGCCTTCACGGATTCGCGAGGCCTCGGCTTGAGGTTCTGGCGCGGCTTTCTTCGGACTGGTCATAGGTGCTCCTGCAAAAAGGGGGACAATTCTTGGCTCTGGTTTTTTTTGAGGGCGAGCGAGCCCTCGGTGGCGAGAAAACCCGCCACGAGGTCAATCAGGACAAAGGTGAAAGGCGTCAGACAGCGGGCGGTTTACGCGCTGCCCGAGGCTTTTTCTCGTTGGCTTTTTCGCCCGGCGGGATGACCTTGGAGGCAGCGGCGGGCTTGGCTTTGGCTTTTGGCTCGGCAGCCTTGCCATTGGCTTTGCTGGCAGGGGCCTTGGTGCTGGCGGTTTTGCTGCCAGGCGCTTTTGGCGACTTGCTCGGTGCCAGGGCTTCGGCTTCAGCCAGTTTGCGGGCCATCTCCCAATGGCGAGCGTCCTGGCCCTCGGGTTTTCCTTCCGATTCCCAGATTTGATAGGCGAATTCGCGGATACGTTTATCGTTGGTGCTCATCGCAATGCTCCTGAACTGAACTCAAGTATGGGTAGTTTGGATAAAAAGATTGATCGGGAAATCCACTAACGCGTCGCTGATGTTCAGCTCCCTTTGGTGTGTGACTGTGGTGCTTGAAAAAAGTCCCTTCAAATGTTCATCAGGGGCGGTGAACGGTAATTTGATCCGTGTATCGCCCCACAGCGGCGCGTCAATCCGGGGTTCGGCACTGTTTTTCAGCAGTTCGGCGCAGCGTATCGGTACGATCACGATGGCGCGTTTTCCTTCCAGCGAGCGAGCAAATGCCAGCACTCGGTGAGCCTGGCTGCCGACGACTTCAAGGGCTTGATACGTCCCTCGCCGAAACAGCTCGGTGTGCTCGAGCCGCAGGTTCAACACCTGTGCGATCAGCGCTTGTTTAATGCGCCCGTCGCGCCAGTCAGCCAACAATTTTGGCAGTTGTAATGGCGTTTGCATTGACTGCTGACGGCTGGCGTAATCCACCGGCCGGCGGTTGTCTGGATCGACCAGCGAGAAGTCCCAGTACTCGTTGCCCTGATAAAGGTCCGGCACCCCCGGCACGGTCATGCGCAGCAAGGTTTGCGCCAACCCATTGAGGGCGCCGGGGACGGCGATGCTGTTGGCTGCGTTGCCGAGGGCCGCACGTAGCGGTTCACCTTCGGGGCTCAGAAGCAGACGCTGCAGGAATTGCTGAACGGCTTGTTCGTAAGCCTCGTTCGGCGCGCTCCAGCTGCTTTGCAACTTGGCTTCGCGCAAGGCTTTCTGTTGCCACTGCCATACACGTTGAGTGTAGTTTTCCAAGGCTGTCTGATCGTCACTGCGTAAATCGAGCGGCCAGCTGCCGAGGAGTGCTTGATAGAGGATCAACTCATCGCCCGCAGTCGGCATCTGGTCGTCGTCGCGCAGGGGGCGGGCGAGGGCCTGCCAGAGCGGGACTTGCTCGGCGTACCAGGCACTGCGTTCGCTCAGCACCGCCAGGCGTGCGCGGGTGTCTTCGCCGCGTTTGTGGTCGTGGGTCGCGGTGGCCAGCAAATTATCGGGGAACTCGTCGAGACGGTTGACGCAAGCCGCATGGAAATCGGCCACCGGCGCGCTGAACTGCTCGGTGCTGAAGCCCACGTCATTGCGCGACAACAACGTCGCTGAGCGATAGAACGCGGTGTCCTCGACAGCCTTCGCCGCCGCTGGCGACGTCAGTTGCTGAAAACGCACACAGGCATGCTTGAGCATCTTGCGCGGCCGGCCCAATGGGCGTTTGCGCCATGATTCACCCCCCAGCCAGTTGGCCAGGCAATCAAGCACCGGCCAGTCGGCCTCACCGAGGGTTTGCCTGGCACCGTCCATGGCTTGCTGGAAAAACACATCGTCTTCAGCCGAACGCCCGCGGGGGCTGATGTAGGTGCGGTACACCGGGAAATGCACGATCAGTTCCTGCAACGCGCGACGAATCGCACCGAGGGTCAGATCGCGAGTCATCAGGTCATCCCGGGCCACTTGCAACAGGGCCTGGGCAACGCTTTCGAAGTCCCCGGCGAGGGAGCCGTTGAGGATCTGCTGGCGGGCCAGTTGCGCTTCCTGACGGAAATCAGCGGGCCGTTCGCTGTAACGATTCCACAGTTCGCCCAAGGTGTCGGCGCCTTCCGGAGCGTGTTGCAGCAGCGACAGCTGATTCATGAACTCGTAACCGGTGGTGCCATCCACCGACCAGTCACGGTGCAGGGTTTCACCTTCGCCGAGGATCTTCTCGACGTAGATCGGCAGGTGCCGATCCGGTGACAGGCTGTCGACTCGCCGCCGCAATTTGCGGCAGTAGCCCCGAGGGTCAGCGAGACCGTCGATGTGGTCGATGCGCAGACCGTCAACCAGGCCTTCGGCCACCAGCTCGAAGATTTTCGCGTGGGTGGCTTCGAACACGGCCGGGCGTTCGACCCGCAGGCCGCCCAGTTCGTTGACATCGAAAAAACGCCGCCAGTTGATGTCATCTGCCGCGGTGCGCCAACTGGCCAGGCGATAGCTTTGGTGTTCAAGCAACTGGTGCAGGCGCTGGAAACCTTCGGCGGTGAGCGAGTCGTAAGCGCTGAGGTTTTGCTGGATGGCCTGCAGAATCGCCGGATCATTGGCCAGTTCACGCAGCTCTGCTTTCAGCGGCATCGCGAGACTGTGGGCGTCGCTCTGGTAGCTCAAGGTGCTGAAGCGGTCTGCCAACGACTTGAGCGATTCGGCGCTCAGCGGGTCATCGGTTCTGAGCAGTTCGCCGTAATGGGTCGGGCAGATCGGGAAGTGATGCTCATAGTGCTCGACATAAAACGCGCCCTTTTGCGCATCGAAGCGCAGGGGCAGGGTGCCGTCCTGCAAGGCGATGCCGTAGTCGCTGCCAAGGAAGGGCAGCAGCAACTGGCCTTCCATCAACGGGTCGGGCGAATGCCACTGGATGTCGAAGAACTCGCCGTAAGGGCTCAGGCGTCCCCATTCCAGCAAGTCCTGCCACCAGGGGTTATCGCCACCGCCGACGGCCATGTGGTTGGAGACGATGTCGAGGATCAGTCCCATGTGCTGCTTGCGCAATGCACTGACCAAACGCCGTAGCGCCGCTTCGCCGCCCAGCTCCGGGTTGACCGTGCTCGGGTCCACGACGTCGTAGCCATGCATGGAACCGGCGCGGGCACTCAGCAGGGGTGACGCATAGACATGGCTGATGCCGAGGCTGGCGAAGTACGGCACCAGAGGCACCGCATCGTCCAGCGTGAAGTCTTTATGAAACTGCAGCCGCAGGGTCGCCCGCAGCGGTTGGATAAGCGTTTGCTTCATTGGTCACGCTCGGCCGCCTGAAGTCGCGCACAGGCGAGCAGTTCCAGGCGTCGGGCGGCGTCCGGGTCATCGAGCAAGGCTTCACTGTCGCCGGGCAAGCGTCGGGACCAGTTGGGGTGCGTGTCGGTGGTGCCGGGCAAGTTGGCCTGCTGCTCGATGCCCAGGGCATCTTCCAGCGGCAGCAACACCAGCGGCGCACGGGTATGGCCGAGGAAGCGTATGGCGGCGTCGAGTACCTGATCGGTTTCATGGGACTCTTCGCGAAAGTTCTGCGGGTCCTCGCTCAACACCCGGCGCAGGCCTTCACGCTCGCGTTCACGGTGGTGACGCCATTCGATTTCACCCGGAGCGTCGACCAGGCCCAGTCGGGCATTCCAGTCGATATCGTGGCCATGCCACCAACCATTGAGCGTTGGCAGGTCATGGGTACTGGTGGTCGCGAGGGCATTGTCCGGCCAGTCGAGAATCGGTTTGAAGTGCGTGTTGTCCTGTTCGAACAGCAGCACACGCATGCCGAGGATCGAGCGGGCGATGAGCTTTTCTCGCAGACCGTCAGCCACGGTGCCGAGGTCTTCACCGAGGACGATGGCCTGATGCCGATGGGACTCGAGGGTCAGCAAGCGCAGCAGGTCGTCCACCGGATAATAGAGGTAAGCGCCGTCGGCGGGTGACGCGCCATTGGGGATCACCCACAACCGTTGCAGGCCCATGACGTGATCGATGCGCAGGCCACCGGCGTGGGCAAAATTGGCGCGGAGCATTTCGATGAAGGCACGAAAGCCATTGCGTACCAGACCTTCGGGCGAGAACGCGGAAATCCCCCAGCCCTGACCAGTGCGGTTAAGGATGTCGGGTGGTGCACCCACGGTCAGCGAGGCGAGTAATTCGTCCTGACGACTCCAGGCCTGACTGCCACCGCCATCGGCACCCACGGCGAGATCGGCGATCAGGCCAATGCTCATGCCGGCGCTGCGGGCGGCGGTTTGTGCGCGTTCCAGGCAGCGGGTGATCAGCCATTGGCAGAAGGCAAAGAAGCCGATGCGTCCGGCGTTTTCTTCGGCAAATTCGGCCAGTGCCGCGCTGCGCGGGTTTTGCCATTGCTCGGGCCAGTGCCGCCAGTCGAGACTTTCACCCTTGGCGGCGCGGGACTCTTGAATGGCTTCAAAGCGGCAGTGGTTTTCCAGGGCTTCGCCAGCGGCGTGGCGGAAGCTGCTGAAGTCGGCATGCAACGGGTGTTCGCCCTGGACAAAGCCTTCGTACAACGCCTGCAACAGGCGATGTTTGGCTTCGGCCGCTACCGGCCAATCAACCAACGGCAAGGCTTCAAGGTGCTTGAGTTCTGCCGCCAGGCCGGTGGCATCAATCGCGGTCCGTAATGCTCGATCACCCAGGATCGCGCCCGGTGCGGCGTACAGACTGTTGAGAAACAAGCGGCTGGACGGCGAATACGGGCTGTAACGCTCGGTGTCGCTGCCGAACATCGCATGCAGCGGACTGATCGCCAACGCTTCGGCGCCACGTTCGCCGGCCACCCGGGCCAGGTCTTCGAGTGCCTGGGTATCGCCGAAACCGCCATCGCCCGGACGACGCAGCGAGTACAGCTGCACGCTCAGGCCCCAGGTGCGGGGGATCGGACTGTCGACGGCATCGCCGACGCTGTAGCAGCGTGTCGGTGCAACGGCCAAGGTAAATGCCTGCCCGTCGATGCTGACGTGTTGATAACCGACCGGGATCAGGCCGGGCAGGATCGCCTGGGCATCCAGTTTTAAATGAAGTCGCGAGCCATCTTCAAGGTGGACCTCGCACGGTGTTTCGGGCTCAAAGTAATGCGCCAGGCTCAGGCCGACACCGAAGTCTGCGGTCAGCAGCGGCGGCAGGTGTCGGGTCTGTTGCACCTGTTGCAGTTCCAGCAGGCTGGCATCAATTTCCTGGGCGGTGCCGGCCGGGTGGCCGAGTCCGATGAGGACGTTGCGTAACACTGATGGAGCGACTTTCTGTGGACGGCCGTTAGCGTCGATCCAGTCGACAGCCAGGCCAGCTCGGCTGGCCAGTATTTCCAGTTGCGTATCGCTCATTGGCGCTCTCCATCCGGGGGTAGCAAAGGGGCTGCGGCCGTGAGGCTGACTAGCGCGCAATGCGGGGCAAGTGTGCCCTTATCCAACAGACCGGCTGACTGTGGCGGGTATTCGAACAACAACAACGAAGCGTCGGCCTGTGGGGAGTGGACCACTGGCGTGTCGCTGAGGTTCAGGTCAATGCGCAGCTGACTGCCATCGCCCAGTCGCCAGCGCGCCGTTACCGCGCCTGTGGCCAGCACCTCGGCACCCAATGCTTGAGCACCGGGCAGACGGGGAATGATCTGCTGATGGCGGATCTGCAACAGTTGGCGATACAGATCATGCATGGCGGACTGTGGGGTTGATCTCAGCTCGGGGCGTGAAGCCTCAAAGGTCTGGCGCGCGTTGGGGTCGGGAATTCGCTCGCGTGTGTGCGGATCAGCAAACGCGCTGAACGCTGCAAACTCGTTACGTCGTCCCTCGCGGACCAGTTCCGCGAGTTCACCGTGATGGCTGGTGAAGAACAGGAACGGTTGCTCGGCGGCGAACTCGTCGCCCATGAACATCAGCGGGATCATCGGTGACAACAGCAGTAATGCGGTGGCTGCCTTGAGCGCATCGGGGTGGGCCAGTTGATGCAATCGTTCGCCCAAGGCGCGGTTGCCGATCTGGTCGTGGTTTTGCAAAAACAGCACGAAAGCACTGGGCGGCAAGTGACCGCTGGGCTCGCCACGGGTTGTACCGTGACGGGTCACGTGGCCCTGAAACACAAAGCCCTGGCTCAGGCAGCGCGCCAGTTGCTCGGTGGGGTTTTGCGCATAGTCGGCGTAATAGGCGTCGGTTTCGCCGGTCAGCAGCACGTGCAAGGCATTGTGGCCGTCGTCGTTCCACTGCGCGTCGAAGCCTTGTTCCAGCAGACTGGCCTGGTTGTGTTCGTTCTCTACCGTCAGCCAGACATGACGCGCCGGGTCGATTTGCTGGCGAACCTTTTTTGCCAGTTCCTGAAGAAAGTCAGGGTCTTCGATGGCGTGCACCGCGTCCAGGCGCAAGCCATCGAAGCGGTACTCCAGCAACCACATCAGCGCATTGTCGATGAAGAAGTCCCGCACCTCGCGCCGCCGGAAGTCGATGGCCGCACCCCACGGGGTGTGCTTGTCTTCGCGGAAGAAGGCCTTGGCGTAGCGATGCAGGTAATTGCCGTCCGGGCCGAAGTGGTTGTAGACCACGTCGAGAATCACCGCCAGGCCATGGCCGTGGGCGGTGTCGATCAGGTGTTTGAGTTGTTCGGGAGTGCCGTAGGACGCTTGGGGCGCGTAGGGCAGAACCCCGTCGTAGCCCCAATTGCGATCACCGGGGAACTGCGCCAGCGGCATCAATTCGATCGCACTGATGCCCAGCTCCACGAGGCGCGCCAGGTGCTGCTCGACTTCGCTGAAGCCGCCGAGCGCACCGACGTGCAATTCGTAGATCACCGCCTCATTCCACGGCCGTCCGAACCAGGTGCTGTGTCGCCATTGATACGCAAGTGGGTCGACCACCACGCTGTGGCGGTCGATATCACCGGCCTGCGCGCGGGAGGCCGGGTCGGGCACCTCCAGCTCGCCGTCGATGTTGTAGCGATAACGCGTGCCAGCGGGGCAGCGGGTGTTGATCACGAACCAGCCATCTGCCTGGGGCAGGAGTGGCAAGGACTGTCCATCTTCCAGTTCGACACTGACGTAAAACGCATCTGGCGCCCACAAGGCAAAACGCGTGTGTTCTGCGTCCAGCATGATTGCGCCGTGGGGCCAGGTCTCAAGGGTCCGTAACGGCATCTATGAAAACCTCTTAATGTTTGCCCGATTTACCCAGCGCTTTGGCCACCAGTTTTTCGTAGAGTTCGGCGTACGGTTCGACCGCCTTGCACCAGTTGAAAGGCGCGGCCATGGCACGGCAACGCATGGCGTTGAGCAGATCGGGGAAGGCAAAAACCTTGAAAGCCCGGCTCAGGGCTTCCTCGTAACTTTCAGCCGTGGATTCGTCGAACAGGAAACCGGTCACGCCGTTTTCAATGGTGTCGGCCAAACCCCCGGTGTTGCGTGCCACCGGCAACGAACCGAAGCGCTGGGCGTACATCTGGCTCAGCCCGCAAGGTTCGTAACGCGAAGGCATCAGCAGGAAATCACTGCCGGCGAACATGCGACGGGCGTCGGTTTCGTTGAAACCGATGCGCACGCCGATCTGGCCTGGGAAGCGCACGGCCAGTTCACGCATGGCTTGTTCTTCTTCCGGCTCGCCACGACCGATGATCGCGATCTGCCCGCCAGAGTTGACGATGTACTCGGAGACGGCCTCGGTCAGGTCCAGGCCTTTCTGATAGACCAGTCGCGAAACCACGGCGAACAGCGGACCTTCGCTGTCGTCCAGGCCGAACAGCTCACGCACGTGGGCGGCGTTGACCGCTTTGCCTTCCCAATCGCCAATTTTGAAGGGGCAGAACAGGTGCGGGTCGGTGGCGGCGTCCCAGCTTTCATCGATGCCATTGGGAATACCACTGAGCAGACCTTGCTGGGTCTTGGCGGCAAGAAAACCGTCGAGACCGCAGCCGAAGGCCGGGGTGGTGATTTCCTGGGCATAGGTGGCGCTGACGGTGGTGATGTGGCTCGAATAAGCCATGCCGGCCTTGAGGAACGACATCTTGCCGTAGAACTCCATGCCTTCCTGTTGCAAGGCATGCGTGGGAATACCCAGTTCCGGGCACGACCCAAGACTGGTCACGCCCTGGTAGGCGAGGTTATGAATGGTGAACAGCGTCGGGGTACGCTGTCCACGCCAGTGCATGTAAGCGGGTGCCAGACCGGCAGGCCAGTCATGGGCGTGCACCAGGTCCGGGCACCAGTGAATTTGTGCAAGGTTGGCGGCGATGTCGGCGGCTGCCAGGCCCAGGCGGGCAAAGCGGATGTGGTTATCCGGCCAGTCGCGGCCGTTGTTGGCACCGTAAGGCGAACCCTCGCGCTCATAGAGCTCGGGGCAGATCAACACGTAAATGACCAGACCGTCAGGCATGTCCATGCGCCCGATCTTGCAGGGGGGCAACGCGGCGTGACCGCCGAGCTCACCAATGATATGAATCGGGTTTTCGCTGTGCAGCACTTGCGGGTAACCGGGGATCAACACTCGCACATCGTGCAAGTGAGCCATGGCTCGCGGCAGCGCTGCGGAAACGTCGCCCAGACCACCGGTTTTCACCAGATCGGCGATCTCCGAGGTGACGAACAGCACTTTCTTCTTGTTGGGATTCTGACTGGCCACCGGTGTCAGCGTCTTGGTGCCTGGGACGCTGATCGATTGGTGACTTGGAACGCTCACGGCGCTCGTTTCGCCGACCTGCTGATGAGCACGTTCTCCCTGAATATCTAAAGCCGCACTGATCATATAAATCTCCCGTGTTGTTGATCTAATTCTTAGGTCTGGCACAAACGGTGTTTCGTGGCCAATTCCTGTGGCCGGGCGCAAACGCGCTACGCATCGGTGAGCAAGCGCTGCCAATACGATGAAGCAGAATGGCTGTAGTGATCGTTGCAAGGATTGCACCAGTCGCAACGCCCCTCCTTTTAAGCTGACCCGTCACGACCGGCAAAAGTTTCGACTTTCTTTCCACTTTATGACCGACCGGTTTTGCCTCGCGGAACTGAGTCTAGGCCAGAACTTAGAGCGGGGGAGACCATATGGCAAAATTGTTCGACAATCGGTTTAAAGAGGTACGGACGTACCGCTTGGAGGGATAAACGCACCGACGAAGGGCATGTTTTTTTAGCGTTTTGCCTCAAAAAAAAGTCGAGATGTCACATGAATGTGCGAAGCGCGGCAAGGCTTATGCACCGTTGTGGTGCGCGACAGTCAGTCCCGTCTTTGGCCGAACCGCTGCCTTACGGTGCGCCTTGATGCCTTGTTATAGTCCGGGCTTCATTTTCTGCCCGGTAAAAGGATCACTGCCATGTCTCAGTACACTGCGTTCACCGTCGAACTGGCCGATAAAATCGCCCATGTGCAGATCAACCGGCCGGAAAAGATCAACTCGATGAACGCCGCGTTCTGGAGTGAGATCATCGAGATTTTCCAGTGGATCGACGACACCGACGAAGTCCGGGTGGTGGTGCTCAGTGGTGCGGGCAAGCATTTTTCTTCCGGCATCGACTTGATGATGCTGGCCGGCGTGGCCAATGAACTGGGCAAGGACGTGGGGCGCAACGCGCGCCTGCTGCGCCGCAAGATTCTCGCCTTGCAAGCGTCTTTCAATGCCGTCGACAATTGCCGCAAGCCGGTGCTGGCGGCGGTTCAGGGTTATTGCCTGGGCGGCGCGATTGATTTGATTTCGGCTTGCGACATGCGTTACGCCGCTGAAGACGCGCAATTCTCGATCAAGGAAATCGACATCGGCATGGCCGCCGACGTTGGCACTTTGCAACGCTTGCCGCGGATCATCGGTGACGGCATGCTGCGTGAACTGGCTTACACTGGTCGCACGTTCGGTGCCGAAGAAGCGCGTGGCATGGGCTTGGTCAATCGCGTCTACAGCGACACCGCCAGCCTGCTCGACGGTGTCATGGGGATTGCCCGCGAGATCGCCGGCAAGTCGCCGATTGCGATCACCGGCACCAAAGAGATGATCAGCTACATGCGCGACCATCGCATCGATGACGGCCTCGAATACGTCGCCACCTGGAACGCCGCCATGCTGCAATCCACCGATCTGCGCGTGGCCATGGCCGCCCATATGAGCAAACAGAAACCCGAATTTCTGGACTGATTAAAAATGACTTCACGCTGGACCACTGCAGTACTGGACACCGACCAACCCGGCGGCTGGGCCGTGGCGCGCAGCCCCGAGGGCTTTCTGTTCGATGACAATGGCGCGCTGTTCCCGCGCGAATGGCTCAAGCGCCAGGACCTGTCGATCCTCGCCGAACATGGCATCGGTCACCTGGACGGCGAACCGGTCTATTTACTGGAGCTGCGCAGTCACAGTGATGTGCCGGGCTGCAACTGGAAAGGCCTGCGGGCGTTCATGCTCGAAGGCGACCATACGCTCTACAAGGTGCTCGGTTATGCCGCGCAAATCGGCACCTGGGCCCGCGAACACCGCTTTTGCGGTAACTGCGGGCAGGCGATGACCCAGGTGATCCGGGAACGGGCGATGTATTGCGAACCGTGCGATTTACGCAGCTACCCGCGCATTTCGCCGAGCATGATCGTGCTGGTGACCCGGGGCGATGAGGTTCTGCTGGCGCGTTCGCCACGCTTTGTCGCCGGGGTCTACAGCACGTTGGCGGGGTTTGCCGAACCGGGCGAGTCGGCCGAAGACTGCCTGATTCGTGAAGTCCGTGAAGAAGTGCAGATCGAGGTCAAGAACATCCAGTACATGGGCAGCCAATGCTGGCCGTTCCCGCATTCGATGATGCTGGGTTTCCATGCCGAATACGCCGGCGGCGAGATCGTGTGTCAGGAAGACGAGATCGAAGACGCCCAGTGGTTCAACGTTCATGAGCTGCCGCCGTTGCCGGCGTCACGCTCGATTGCCCGTTACCTGATCGACGTCTATGTGGCGCGGCGCTTAGGCCACGCTGAACCAGTGTTGCCAGGCTAACCGCACGGTCAAGCCCAGCACCACGGTGATGAACACCGGGCGAATGAACTTCGCACCGCCGCTGATGGCGGTGCGAGCCCCGAAGAACGCCCCGATCATCACCGACAGGCCCATGCTCAGGCCGATGATCCAGTCCACCTGCCCGGAAAACACGAACACCGACAGTGCCGCAATGTTGCTGACGAAGTTCATGCTGCGCGCCACGCCGCTGGCCTTCACCAGGTCGATGGGGTACATCAGCATCGTGCTGACGGTCCAGAACGCACCCGTGCCGGGACCGGCCACGCCGTCGTAAAACCCGAGGCCGAAGCCTTGGGTTGATTGCCACTTCTTCTTGATCGGTGCGTCGCTGTCCAGCGGCGCTTTCGGCGTGCCGCCAAACAACAGATAGACGCCGCAGCCGAAAACGATCACCGGGAGCATCTTGTTCAGCCATTCCGCCGGCAGGTAGTGAGCGACCACAGCCCCGGTCAGCGCGCCCACCAGCGTGCCGACAATGGCGTGCATCCACTGTTTTGGATGGAACAGCTTGCGCCGGTAGAAGGTGAAACTGGCCGTGGCCGAGCCGAACGTCGAACTGAGTTTGTTGGTGCCCAGCACCAAGTGTGGTGGCAGGCCTGCGGTCAGCAGCGCCGGGGTGGTCAACAGACCGCCGCCGCCGGCAATGGCGTCGATGAAACCGGCAATGAAAGCGACGAGGGCCAGAATGGCCAGGGTGGTGAGGTCAACACTGAGTTCGAAAGGCATGGAATCGGCTTATTCGGCGGGGGCGCAGGACAGGGCTGCGGGGAAGGGCCGATATCTTACCTATATCCAACTACTGCGGCGACCGCTCTGGCGCCTTCGCGGGCAAGCCTCGCTCCTACAGGTCGACACAAATCCCGTAGGAGCGAGGCTTGCCCGCGAAGACAGACTTGCAGACGCTACATCAGTCGGACTGTGGCCCATTCCCGATCTGCCACACAAACGGCGGCTCGGTCCCGTTGATCACCCAATCCCCGACAATCCGTGCCTTGTAGATCACCGGATTGTGCGACGACACCGTCCTCGCATTGCGCCAGTGCCGGTCGAGCGATTTACCCACCCGAGTATCCGAAGCCCCCAGCGCATTGAACAGCTTTGTGGTTGCTCGCTGGATCAGCTCCGACACCACCACCTGAGCCTTGGCCGATTCGATTTCCGCCGCGACATTCGCTTCTTGTTCCAAGGCGTCATCACCTGAGAATCGCGCGAGATAAGCCCGTTGCGCCGGTTGTGCAGCCCTCAAGGCGCTGGCCTCGGCCGCATACACCAGCGCCGCAATCTCACCGACCACTTGCTGCACCTGCGAATCCTGGCTGACATGTTGCGCATTGCCATGGCTGTAGATGCGTTTGCGTTCACGCACCTGGTGAGCCACATCGCGCAACGCCGCACGACCGATCCCGGCCAGTGTCGCCAGCAGCACCAACTGATAAAACGCAGTCTGGTATTTGAAGCGGGTGGCGAAGTCGATGATGTTTTCGGCCTCCACGTCAGCATCGATAAACCGTGAGGTGCCACTGCCGGTGGTGCGCTGGCCAAAGCCGTCCCAGTCGTCGCTCTGCACGATGCCGGGTTGGCGAGTGCGGACCGCGGCAATCACATCGCCGCCGGTGTCGCTGCGTTGCGCGTACACGTCGATCCAGTCGGAAAACAGGCTGCCGGTGCTGTAGAACTTCTCGCCGTTGAGCCGCCATTGGTCACCGTGAGGTGAGACTTTGGTGATGACATCGCCAATCGCCACGCTGCCGATTTCGGTCCAGGCATTGCCGGCGATGTCACCGTCGACGAAGCGCTTGAACCACAGATCCCGCGCCGGCCCGGGCGCCGAGTTCAAGCGATCCTCGGCAAAGGCGAAGTGCCCGCGCAAGGCCTGAGGCACGTTGGAATCGGCTTCGGCCAATTCGATCAGCAGCTCAAACAGTTGTGGCAGGGAGGCGCCGCCACCGCCGTATTCAACCGGAATCCGTACGGCGCCGAAACCGGCGTCCTTGAGCCACTGAATCGGTTCGTAGGGAAGGCTGCGGGACTGCTCGCGCTCAACGGCACCGGCGGCGATGCGTTGGAAGATCGGCCGGAACCTTGCGGCCAGCGCTTCATAGTCAGTGCCAGTGGACAGCGGATTGATTACCTGGTGTTCGGTCATGGGACGGCTCCTTGGATCGGCAGTAGAAAGTGTTGCGTCTGTCAGGGGCAATTGCATGGTCCATGCCGAAGCTCGCGGGCCAGGATTTACGGGAGGAACTGGATGTCGGCACGCAGTGAATTGTTGCTGTACCAACAGTGCATCAGCAAATTGCCTCTGATACACCCACTCTGTGGCGAGGGAGCTTGCTCCCGCTTGAGTGCGCAGCGCTCACAAAAACTTGGGGCCGCTACGCAGCCCAGCGGGAGCAAGCTCCCTCGCCACAGTATTCGGCTCATCTCAAGATTGGCGCTGGCACGGTTGCTGCTCTTACCCCAGGACATCCCTAAAGTCCCGAGGACATGTCAATGAGTCAGCAAGCCGTCAAATTTGCCTACTGGGTGCCGAACGTCAGCGGCGGGCTGGTGGTCAGCAAGATCGAGCAACGTACCCACTGGGGCATCGACTACAACCGCAAACTGGCGCAACTGGCCGAAGAGGCGGGGTTTGAATACGCCCTGACGCAAATCCGTTTCACCGCCGGTTACGGCGCCGAGTACCAGCACGAATCGGTCGCCTTCAGCCACGCGCTGCTGGCCGCCACCACTAAACTGAAAGTGATCGCCGCGATCCTGCCCGGCCCTTGGCAACCGGCGCTGGCAGCCAAGCAATTGGCAACCATCGACCAGCTGACTAACGGACGGGTGGCGGTGAACATCGTCAGTGGCTGGTTCAAGGGTGAGTTCCAGGCGATTGGCGAACACTGGCTGGAACACGACGAGCGCTATCGCCGCTCCGAAGAATTCATCCGCTCGCTGAAGGGCATCTGGAGCCAGGACAACTTTACCTTTCGCGGCGACTTCTACCGTTTCGACAACTACAGCCTCAAACCCAAACCGCTGGGGCAGCCGGAAATCTTCCAGGGTGGCAGTTCCCGCGCGGCTCGGGACATGGCGGCACGGGTTTCGGACTGGTACTTCACCAACGGCAACACCCCGGAAGGCATCAAGGCCCAGGTCGATGACATCCGCGCCAAGGCGGCGGCCAACAATCATTCGGTGAAAGTCGGCGTGAACGCGTTTGTCATTGCCCGCGACACCGAAGAAGAAGCGCGAGCCGTGCTTGCACAAATCATCGATCAGGCGGACCCGGAGGCGGTGAATGCGTTTGGCGATGCGGCGAAGCAGGCGGGCAGGGCGTCACCTGAGGGCGAGGGCAACTGGGCCAAGTCGACGTTCGAGGATCTGGTGCAGTACAACGACGGTTTCAAGACCAACCTGATCGGTACGCCGCAGCAGATTGCCGAGCGGATCGTCGCGTTGAAAGCGGTGGGCGTGGATCTGGTGTTGGCGGGGTTTCTGCACTTTCAGGAGGAGGTGGAGTATTTCGGTCAGCGGGTATTGCCGTTGGTGAGGGAGCTGGAAGCTAAAGCGCAGGTGAAACCGCAAACTGCGGTCGCCTGACCACCACAAAACCCTGTGGGAGCGAGCTTGCTCGCGAAGGGGCAATCAGATTCAACATTGATGTTGACTGACGCACCGCCTTCGCGAGCAGGCTCGCTCCACATTGGGTCTATGTGAAGTTATAGGCCCAGGTCGGACAGACCTGGATGATCGTCAGGACGACGACCCAGCGGCCAGTGGAACTTGCGGTCGCTTTCCTTGATCGGCATGTCGTTGATGCAGGCAAACCGATTGGCCATCAAACCGTTCTCATCGAACTCCCAGTTTTCGTTGCCGTACGAGCGGAACCAGTTGCCCGAGTCGTCGTGCCATTCGTAGGCATAACGCACGGCGATGCGGTTGCCGGTAAAGGCCCAGAGTTCTTTGATCAGGCGGTAATCCAGTTCCTTGGCCCATTTGCGCGTCAGGAAACCTTTGGCTTCTTCGCGGTTGTAGGCGAACTCGGCGCGGTTACGCCATTTGGTGTCCAGGGTGTAGGCCAGCGACACGCGTTCCGGGTCGCGGGAGTTCCAGCCGTCTTCGGCCAGGCGTACTTTTTCAATGGCCGATTCACGGGTGAATGGCGGCAATGGCGGACGAACTTCGGCATTAGACATTAATAGTCTCCCTAACAAAGTAAAGTTCTAGCAAGTTGTCGGGCTTGGTAAAAGTGTTACAGGTCCAATAACTTTCGCGCCATGCATTGCGCATTATCGGCGGCACTGTGATCACCCATGACAAGCGCCACGGTAATGGCACCGTCGATCAGGATCAGCAGCTGTTTGGCCAGCGTCTCCGGGTCTGTGGCGCCATGTTCGGTGCAGAGCTCGCGCACGTAGTCGAGCAGCTTTTGTTTATGGTCTTTGGCAACCAGGCGAACCGGGTCTTGCGGGTCGCCGGTTTCGCCGCTGGTATTGATGAATGCACAGCCACGGAAGCCTTCGGAGGCGAACCAGGCCTTGAGCACGGTAAACAGGTTGAGCAACCGGTCGGCCGGTGTTTCAGCCTGGTCGACTTCGCTTCGATACCAATGCATCCAGCGCACATCACGGCGTTGCAGGGCCGCGACGGTGAGCTCCTCCTTGTTGGCGAAGTAACGGTAAATACTCTTTCTGGAGACGCCGGCGGTTTTCACCAGAAGATCCATCCCGGTGGCAGCGATGCCACTTTTGTAGATCAACTTTTCGGTGACATCCAGAATGATGTCGCGTGTGTCGTTGCTGGTTATTTCGTTCATGTGGCAAACAGTAGAACGATCGTTCTCCTTGGTCAAGAAGATATTTTTATCGTCTGAAAAATCGCCTTCGCGAGCAGGCTCGCGAAGGGGCCTTTACAGACACTCACAAGACCCAAGGCAATCCATGGTGTAAGCTCTCGGGTTCTCCGGATTCGACCTTTTTGCGAGCCCTATGCCGTCGCTTTTCAAACGCTCTCTGCTGCCCAAACTGCGCAGTTTTCCGCTGACCGCCGATGCCGTCACCATCCTTTCCGGCGCTGCCGAGTTTCGTCGGTGCCTGCTGGAAAAGATCGCCAGCGCCACCCGGCGCATTTATATCGTCGCGCTTTATCTGCAACAGGATGAAGCCGGCCAGGAAATTCTTGATGCCTTGCACGCGGCCAAACTGGCGCGTCCGGAACTGGACGTGGTGGTGGTCGTTGACTGGCTGCGCGCTCAGCGCGGCTTGATCGGCGCCGGAAAGCAGCCGGGCAACTCGGCCTGGTATCAGGAAACCACCCGCACTCATGCCAGTGAAGTGCCGGTGTATGGCGTTCCCGTGCAGACCCGAGAGCTGTTCGGCGTGCTGCATTTGAAAGGCTTCGTGATCGATGACTGTGTGATCTACAGCGGCGCGAGTCTGAACAACGTCTATCTGCACAAATTCGACAAATACCGCTACGACCGTTATCACCTGCTGCACAACAGCGCCCTGGCCGATTCCATGCAGCACTTGGTCCAGCACGGTCTGATCGCTTCCAAAGCGGTGCATCGTCTCGATTTGCCGAACCTGCCGACCACCCGCAGCCTGCGCAACGACATCGGCGACTTGCGCAGCCGCCTCAAGCACGCGGCGTACGACACCACGACAGGCACTACGGAAAAGGCTGGTTTGTCGGTCAGCCCATTGCTCGGTGTCGGCAAGAACAACCCGTTGAGCCGAGTGATTTGCGAATTGATCGCCAGCGCTCAGCATCAACTGACCATCTGCACACCGTACTTCAACCTGCCGCTGCCCGTGACCCGGGAAATCAACCGGGCACTGGCGCGGGGCGTGAAGATCGACATCATCGTCGGCGACAAGACGGCCAACGACTTCTACATCCCGCCGAGCGAGCCGTTCAAGGTGATTTCGGCGCTGCCTTATCTTTACGAGATCAGCCTGCGGCGTTTCGCCAAGCGTCATCATCGCAGCGTCGACAGCGGCCAGTTGAACCTGCATCTGTGGCGTGACGGCGACAACACCTACCACCTCAAGGGCATGTGGATCGATCAGCGCTACACCTTGCTGACCGGCAACAACCTCAACCCGCGGGCATTCCGACTCGACCTGGAAAACGCCTTGCTGATCGATGATCCGAAAGGCGAACTGCTGGAGCCGCGTCGTAAAGAGCTGGCGGAGATTTTCGAAAACACCCGCCGCATTGAGCGATATCAGGAACTGGAAACGCTGCTGGAATACCCGGCGGCGGTGGCCAAGTTTCTCAAGCGCGTGAGTCGGGTGCGGATCGAGCGGTTGCTCTATCGGATTCTGTAACGCTTAAAGCAAAAGATCGTCCGAACGCGGTTCGGACGATCTTTTGATCTTAACGAGCTAATATGCCCCCCACTTCAAACAAGAACAGGGCTTAGTTCGGTCAATGTCGGAAAAAGACACCATCTCCATTCAATTGGTGCGTGAAGCACTGCTGCAAAGCTGCGCCCCCGGAGCGACCACCGATCAGGTGTTGAACAAGGTCGGCATCGATCCGGCACTGCTCGACAGCAGCGATGCACGCGTCCCGGCCACGGCTTATGCGCGTCTGTGGCGTTTACTGGCGCGACGTGGAGACGATGAGTTTTTTGGCATGGACCCGCGCAAACTCAAATCCGGCAGCCTGGCGTTTCTCTGTCGCTGCTCCATGGTCCAGCCGAGCCTGGCTGCTGGCCTGACCACGGGCTTGAGCTTTCTGTCGTTGATGCTCGAACACCTGCCCGCGCAATTGGTTCGTCAGCAAAGCCTGGCGGAAATCGTCCTGCTCGAAGACGACCAGGACCCGCGTCGCGCCTTCACGTATTTCACTTACTGGATGATCGTTCACGGCGTCGCCTGCTGGCTGGCGGGGCGGCGGATTCCGATCCTGGCCATCGAGTTGCGCTGCCCGACACCGGACTTCTGCGATGACTACCAGGTGATGTTCTCCGAGAACCTGCGTTTCGACCGGCCCCGCACGCGGATGATTTTCTCCGCCGAGTGCCTGGACTTGCCGATCAAGCGCAGCCCGGAAGAACTCAAGCGTTTCCTCGCCCATGCGCCGGCCAATATTCTGGTCAAGTACCGCGACCCGGAGAGCCTGGCCAGTCGGATCAAACACGATTTGCGGCAACTGCCCGCCGAACACTGGCCGGAAACCGAACCCCTGGCGCAACAGCTGTGCATGTCGGCTTCCACCCTGCGTCGGCGCCTGGCCGAAGAAGGCCAGACTTACCAAGGGCTCAAGGACAGCGTGCGCAAGGAACTGGCGATTGTCTGGCTGGCCGAGCCCGCCATCAGCTTCGCCGAGATCGCCGCGCGGCTGGGGTTTGCCGATACCAGCTCGTTCTACAAGGCGTTTCGCAAGTGGTCCGGGTCAAATCCGGGGCATTACCGCAGCCTGATCCTCAACGAAGCCAGCTGATCCGGAACTTGTGTTGAGCCGTCTGGCGCCTTCGCGGGCAAGCCTCGCTCCTACAGGCTCGATGGTGAGCTTGGCGATCCGGTACCTGTAGGAGCGAGGCTTGCCCGCGAAGGCGTCCGTCCTGACGACGCATCTCTCAAATCTTGGCCAAACCAGTCACGCAACTTGATAGCTTTGACCATTGTCCCGCGCCCCGCACAGAGCGAGTATTTCCCTGTAAATCAAGGTTCCCCCGGCCTAATAAAAATACAAAGGGATTCTGGCAATGCGCGCTTATTTGTCTGCTACATCACAGTTCAATTACCAGCACACCGTCGACGCGGCGCTCGCGGGCGATTTGACCGCCCTCAACGCCTGTGTCGAGTGTTGCGATCGCCATGCCTTGCCGGGGCGCATCGCGCTGTTCTGGGAAGGCCGCGATGGCGCCAGCGCGACCTACACCTTCAGCGACTTGCAGGACAAAGCCGCGCGTTTAGCCAACTTCCTCCTGGCCCAAGGCGTGAAAAAAGGCGACAAGGTGGCCGGTCTCCTGCCACGTAACATCGAATTATTGATCACCGTATTCGCCACCTGGCGCATCGGCGCGGTCTACCAGCCGCTGTTCACGGCATTCGGCCCGAAAGCCATCGAACACCGCCTCAGCTCCTCGGGCGCCAAAGTGGTGGTCACCGACGCCGGCAACCGCTCCAAACTCTCTGAAGTCGCCGACTGCCCGACCATCGTCACCGTTGCCGGCCCGAAAGGCCAAGGCATCGTCCGCGGCGATTACAGCTTCTGGGCCGAACTGGCCAATTATTCTCCTGTGTGCGAACCGGTCCTGCTGACGGGTGAAGACCCGTTCTTGCTGATGTTCACCTCGGGCACCACCGGTCCGTCGAAAGCGCTGTCCGTTCCGCTCAAGGCCATCGTCGCCTTCCAGGGCTACACCCGTGACGCCGTGGATTTGCGTCCTGAAGACGCCTTCTGGAATCTCGCCGATCCGGGTTGGGCCTACGGCATCTATTTCGGCGTCACCGGGCCCATGGCCCTGGGGCATCCGATCACCTTTTACGATGGCCCGTTCTCCCTCGAAAGCACCTGTCGTGTGATCAACAAATACGGGATCACCAACCTCACTGGTTCGCCGACGGCCTATCGCCTGTTGATCGCGGGTGGCAACGAGTTTGCCCGCTCGATCAAGGGCAAACTGCGCATCGTCAGCAGCGCCGGCGAGCCGCTGAACCCGGAAGTGATTCGCTGGTTCGCCGACAACCTCGGCGTGGTGATTCACGACCATTACGGCCAGACCGAACTCGGCATGGTGCTGTGCAATCACCATGGCCTGGAGCATCCGATCCACATGGGCGCCGCCGGATTCGCCTCGCCGGGCCACCGCATCGTGGTGCTGGATGACGAATACAAAGAACTCGGCGTCGGTCAGCCGGGCATTCTGGCCATCGACCGCACCCAATCGCCGATGTGCTGGTTCGCCGGTTACGAAGGTGCACCGACCAAGGCCTTCGTCGGCAACTATTACCTGAGCGGCGACACCGTCGAGTGGAACCCGGACGGCAGCATCAGCTTCGTCGGTCGCAGCGACGACGTGATCACCACCTCCGGTTATCGCGTCGGTCCGTTCGACGTGGAAAGCGCGTTGATCGAACACCCGGCCGTGATTGAAGCCGCCGTTGTCGGCAAGCCCGACCCGGAGCGCACCGAACTGGTGAAAGCCTTCGTGGTGATTTGCGAGCAATACCGCGCAACGCCGGAGCTGGCCGAAGAACTGCGCCAACACGTGCGTAAACGACTGGCCGCGCATTCCTATCCCCGTGAAATCGAATTTGTCAGCGAGTTGCCGAAAACCCCTAGCGGCAAATTGCAGCGCTTTATCTTGCGCAACCAGGAAATCGCCAAGGCTCAAGAGGCCGCCGCGAAGAACGTTTCAGCTTGAATCCAAGGAAACCATGATGCAGATCGAAAATAAGGTTTTTCTCGTCACCGGCGGTGCGTCGGGTCTCGGTGCGGCCACCGCTGAAATGCTGGTCGCGGCCGGCGCCAAAGTGATGCTGGTGGACATGAACGCCGAAGCCGTTGCGGCCCAGGCTGAACGTCTTGGCGCGCAAAGCGTGGTAGCGGATATCAGCAACGAAGCTGCGGCCGAAGCTGCTGTGCAGGCGACGGTCAAAGCTTTCGGAGGCTTGAATGGTCTGGTCAACTGCGCCGGCATCGTGCGTGGCGAGAAGATCCTCGGCAAGAACGGCCCGCACGTGTTGGCCAATTTCAGCCAGGTGATCAACGTCAACCTGATCGGCAGTTTCAACATGCTGCGCCTGGCCGCTGCGGCGATTGCCGAAACCGAAGCAGATGCTGACGGCGAGCGCGGCGTGATCATCAACACCGCCTCGGCCGCAGCCTATGACGGCCAGATCGGTCAGGCCGCGTATGCCGCCTCCAAAGGCGCAATCGTCAGCCTGACCTTGCCCGCCGCCCGTGAACTGGCGCGCTTCGGCATCCGCGTGATGACCATCGCCCCGGGCATTTTCGAAACCCCGATGATGGCCGGCATGACCCCGGAAGTCCGCGCGTCCCTGGCGGCTGGCGTGCCGTTTCCGCCGCGTCTGGGCAAACCAGGCGAGTATGCCGGGCTGGTCAGGCATATCATTGAAAACAGCATGCTCAATGGCGAGGTGATCCGTCTCGACGGTGCCTTGCGCATGGCCGCCAAATAAGGAGGATTTGTCATGACTATTTCCAACGATCCCATTGTTATCGTCAGCGCCGTCCGCACCCCGATGGGTGGTTTTCAGGGCGAATTGAAAAGCCTGACGGCACCGCAACTCGGTGCTGCGGCGATTCGCGCTGCCGTCGAGCGCGCCGGCGTGGCGCCAGACTCGGTTGAAGAAGTGCTGTTCGGTTGCGTCCTGTCCGCTGGCCTCGGCCAGGCCCCTGCACGTCAAGCCGCATTGGGCGCAGGGCTGGATAAATCGACCCGTTGCACCACCCTGAACAAGATGTGCGGTTCGGGCATGGAAGCGGCCATTCTAGCCCACGACATGCTGGTGGCCGGCAGCGCCGACGTGATTGTCGCTGGCGGTATGGAAAGCATGTCCAACGCCCCGTATCTGCTGGACCGCGCCCGCAGCGGTTATCGCATGGGCCACGGTCGCGTACTCGACCACATGTTCCTCGACGGTCTGGAAGACGCTTACGACAAAGGCCGCCTGATGGGCACCTTCGCCGAGGATTGCGCCGAAACCAACGGTTTCACCCGTGAAGCCCAGGACGCGTTTGCCATTGCCTCGACCACCCGCGCGCAGCAGGCGATCAAGGACGGCAGCTTCAAAGACGAGATCGTGCCGCTCACCGTGACTGTCGGTAAAGAGCAGGTGCTGATCAGCAACGACGAACAGCCACCGAAAGCCAAACTGGACAAGATCGCTTCCTTGAAACCGGCGTTCCGCGACGGCGGCACAGTGACGGCGGCGAACTCCAGCTCGATCTCCGATGGCGCCGCTGCACTGGTGTTGATGCGCCGTTCCGACGCTGAAAAGCGCGGCCTGAAACCACTGGCAGTGATTCACGGTCACGCGGCGTTTGCCGACACTCCGGGCCTGTTCCCGGTGGCACCGGTGGGCGCGATCGAGAAGCTGATGAAGAAAACCGGCTGGTCGCTGGACGAAGTCGACTTGGTCGAAGTCAACGAAGCCTTCGCCGTGGTCAGCCTGGTCACCATGAGCAAACTGGAAATCCCCCACGAGAAGATCAACGTTCACGGCGGCGCTTGCGCCCTCGGCCATCCGATCGGTGCGTCTGGCGCGCGGATCCTCGTGACCTTGCTCTCGGCCCTGCGCCAGAAAGGCCTGAAACGCGGCGTTGCAGCGATCTGCATCGGCGGCGGCGAAGCCACGGCCATGGCCGTGGAATGCCTGTACTAAGACTGACGCTGCCCCATGTAGGAGTGAGACCGGCTTGCCGGCGATGGCGGACTCACTTTCAACATTTATGTGAGCTGATACACCGCCATCGCGAGCAGGCTCACTCCTACAGGTTTTGCGTTCGAACCAAACAAAGGATTCACCATGATCCCCAATGACGAACAACTTCAGATCAGCGACGCGGCCCGGCAGTTTGCCCAGGAACGGCTGAAACCGTTCGCCGCCGAGTGGGACCGCGAGCATCGCTTCCCCAAGGAAGCCATCGGCGAGATGGCGGAACTGGGTTTCTTCGGCATGTTGGTGCCAGAAGAGTGGGGCGGTTGCGACACCGGATACCTGGCCTACGCCATGGCCCTGGAAGAAATCGCGGCCGGCGACGGCGCCTGCTCGACCATCATGAGCGTGCACAACTCGGTGGGTTGCGTGCCGATTCTCAAGTACGGCAACGACGACCAGAAAGAACGCTTCCTCAAACCGTTGGCCAGCGGCTCGATGCTGGGGGCTTTTGCCCTCACCGAACCGCAGGCCGGCTCTGACGCTAGCGGCCTGAAAACCCGTGCCCGTCTGGAAGGCGATCACTACGTGTTGAACGGCTGCAAACAGTTCATCACCTCCGGGCAGAACGCCGGGGTGGTGATCGTGTTCGCCGTGACTGATCCGAGTGCCGGCAAGCGTGGCATCACGGCGCTGATCGTGCCGACCGATTCGCCGGGCTACAAAGTCGCACGGGTCGAAGACAAGCTCGGCCAGCACGCCTCCGACACCTGCCAGATTCTGTTTGAGGACGTGAAGGTGCCGTTGGCCAACCGGTTGGGCGAGGAGGGCGAAGGTTATCGAATCGCCTTGGCCAACCTCGAAGGCGGCCGTGTCGGCATCGCTTCGCAATCAGTGGGCATGGCCCGCGCTGCGTTCGAAGCGGCCCGCGATTACGCTCGCGAGCGTGAAAGCTTTGGCAAACCGATCATCGAGCATCAAGCGGTCGCGTTCCGCCTGGCGGACATGGCAACCCAAATCGCCGTCGCCCGGCAGATGGTGCATTACGCGGCGGCGCTGCGTGACAGCGGCAAACCGGCCTTGGTCGAAGCGTCCATGGCCAAGCTGTTCGCCTCGGAAATGGCCGAGAAAGTCTGTTCCTCGGCGTTGCAAACCCTTGGCGGTTACGGTTACTTGAACGATTTCCCGCTGGAGCGGATCTACCGCGACGTGCGTGTCTGCCAGATCTACGAAGGCACCAGCGATATTCAGCGCATGGTTATTTCGCGCAATCTTTGAGAAGGAGTTATCTGTGAGCTACGAAACGATTTTGTTGGAAACCCATGGTCGCGTCGGCCTGATTACCCTGAACCGTCCGCAAGCGCTGAATGCGTTGAACGCGCAAATTGTCAGCGAACTGAACCACGCCCTCGATGGCCTGGAAGCCGATTCGAACATCGGCTGCATCGTGCTGACCGGCTCGAAAAAAGCCTTCGCCGCCGGCGCCGACATCAAGGAAATGGCCGAGCTGACCTACCCGCAGATCTACCTCGACGACCTGTTCAGCGACAGCGATCGCGTGGCTAACCGCCGCAAGCCGATCATTGCCGCCGTCAACGGTTTCGCCTTGGGCGGTGGTTGTGAACTGGCGCTGATGTGCGACTTCATCCTGGCCGGCGACAACGCCAGGTTCGGTCAGCCGGAAATCAACCTCGGCGTACTGCCGGGCATGGGCGGCACCCAGCGCCTGACCCGCGCGGTGGGCAAGGCCAAGGCCATGGAAATGTGCCTCAGCGGGCGCTTGATCGATGCGGTGGAAGCAGAGCGTTGCGGGATTGTCGCGCGGATTGTTCCGGCTGATGAGTTGCTGGAAGAAGCGTTGAAAGTCGCGGCGCTGATTGCCAAGAAGTCGCTGCCGATTGCGATGATGGTCAAGGAAAGCGTCAACCGCGCGTTTGAAGTGAGCCTGTCGGAAGGTGTGCGCTTTGAGCGTCGGGTGTTCCATGCGGCGTTTGCGACGCAGGATCAGAAGGAAGGGATGGCGGCGTTTATTGGTAAGCGTGAGGCGGAGTTCAAGGGTAAGTGATATTGCGGGGTGGCCTTGAAATCTACCCCTCACCCCAGCCCTCTCCCCAGTGGGGAGAGGGGGAAAGGGAGCCGATCTTCATGCTCTTCAAACCTGAGTTCGACTCGGAATTTTCAGGTCGATGTAACTCGAAAAACACCTCGGTCAGTCCCCTCTACCCTCTGGGGCGGTCCGACGTTTCGGGAGGGTTAGGGTGAGGGGTGGATTTCAAGGCCACCCCCAATTCCAGCCATCACACCAAATAGTTCTTAAGCTCCCGAGCAATCACCATCCGCTGTATCTCGCTCGACCCTTCATAAATCTGCGTAATCCGCGCATCCCGGTAGTAACGCTCCACCGGGTAGTCCTCTAGATACCCATACCCGCCATGAATCTGCATCGCCGACGAACACACTTTCTCGGCCATCTCGGATGCAAACAATTTCGCCTGTGAAGCCTCCGACAGACATGGCTTGCCGGCACTGCGCAACCGCGCAGCATGCAGGATCAACAGTCGTGCAGCATTCAACCGGGTGTGCATGTCGGCCAGCATGTTGGCGATGCTCTGGTGCTCGATGATCGGTTTGTCGAACTGCACCCGATCCCGCGAATAGGCCAGCGCTGCTTCAAACGCCGCGCGGGCAATGCCCAGCGCCTGCGCCGCGATGCCGATGCGGCCGCCTTCAAGGTTCGACAGGGCAATCGCCAAACCTTTGCCGCGCTCACCCAACAGGTTGGCTTCGGGGATCGTGCAGTTGCTCAGGGTCACCGCGCAGGTATCGGACGCGCGAATGCCCATCTTGTGTTCGGTGCGATCAACGATGAAACCCGCGGTATCGGTCGGCACCAGGAACGCCGAGAGGCCGCGCTTGCCCAGGTCCGGATCGGTCACCGCAAACACGATGGCCAGTTTCGCCCGTTTGCCGTTGCTGACGAATTGCTTGGCGCCGTTGATCACCCACTGGCCGTCGCGCAGTTCGGCGCGGGTACGCAGGTTGTGGGCTTCGGAACCGGCCTGGGGTTCGGTCAGGCAGAAGCAGCCGATGGCCTGACCGCTGGCCAGATCCGGCAGCCAGGTCTGTTTCTGTTCTTCAGTGCCGTAGTTGAGGACCGGACCGCAGCCCACGGAGTTGTGAATGCTCATCAGTGCGCCAGTGGCGCCGTCGCCGGCGGAAATCTCCTCCACGGCCAAGGCGTAAGCCACGTAGTCGACATAGGTGCCGCCCCATTCCTCGGGCACCACCATGCCCAGCAGACCCAGTTCGCCCATCTTCGCCACCAGACCGTCATCAATCCAGCCGGCCTTTTCCCAGGCTTGGGCGTGGGGTGCGATTTCGCCGCGGGCAAAGTCCCGGGCCATGTCGCGGATCATGACTTGCTCTTCGCTCAATTCGATATCGTGCATGGCTCAGCTCCCGCTTTGGTCAAAACCGGTGAAGAAACTCGCGACGTGTTCGGCGTCCAGCGCCTGCAAGGTCGGCGGGTTCCAGCGCGGCTTCTTGTCTTTGTCGATCAGCAAGGCGCGCACGCCTTCGATCAGGTCGCCGCGCTCGAACCACTGGCGGTCCAGGTGCAGCTCAAGGGCGAAGCAGTCTTCCAGACTCAAGTGCCGGCCGCGACGGAGCATTTCCAGGGTCACGCCCATGGCCAGCGGTGAACGGCTTTCCAGCAGGTCGGCGGTGGTCGTGGCCCACTCGTGGCTGTCGGCGACCGTTACTTCACGCAGTTGCTCAACAATACTCGGCACATCGGGCAGGGCGAAGAAGTGATCGATGGCCGGGCGCAACGCCGCCAAAGGTGGCGCGGGCAGTTGTTGCACGGCGAGTTTCGCCAGCAGACCTTGAAGGTCCTTCAACGGCGTTTCGTGCCATTCGAGCTGGTCGAGTTGCTCGTCGAGGGTGCCCAGCTTGTCGCTTTCCAGGTACCAGTCGGCCAGGCCGCAATAGAGCGCATCGGCCGCGCGGATCTGCACACCGCTGACGCCTAGGTAAATCCCCAGTTCACCGGGAACGCGCGGCAGGAAATGGCTGCCACCGACATCCGGGAAATAACCGATCGCCACTTCCGGCATCGCCAGACGGCTTTTCTCGGTGACCACCCGCAAGTCGGCGCCTTGTACCAGGCCCATGCCGCCGCCCAGGACAAAACCGTCCATCAAGGCGAGCACCGGTTTGCGGTAATGGTGAATCGCGAGGTCGAGGGCGTATTCCTCGACGAAGAAATCTTCGTGCAGCGTGTCGCCGTTTTTGAAGCTGTCGTACAGCGAGCGAATATCGCCGCCGGCACAGAACGCCTTCTCGCCAGCACCGCGCAATACCACTGCGTGTACATGCGGGTCCTGTGACCAGGTGTCGAGCTGGCGCTGCAGGTTGCGCACCATGTCCAGGGTAATGGCGTTGAGGCCGGCGGGGCGGTTGAGGGTCAGGTGACCGATGTGGTTGCGAACCTCGGCCAGCACTTCGTTTTGCATGGCATCCATGGACGAGGTCCGCGGAGAAGAAACCTGAGCAGTCATCACTAACTCCCTGCTTTTATTGTTCTTTATAGAGAAGCTCGCGCGCGAGCGATGCTGGATCGTAACAGTGCAAATTTGTGATGTACAACCGGGATATGTGCAGGTCTCGTCTGCATTTTTGCAATGCCAACGAAGAATTCCTTTGCGAAAACGGCCGTGGGCCGGGCTCACGACAGATTCGGCTGTCAAAACAGCCTTATCAGCGCAATCCGGGTGTCTACACCGGCCCGTACGACACCTGCACCCGCTCATCTGTTGGCATTCTTGCTTCGGGTTTGAAGCCGTCTGTGCCGAGGGTTTCAGGCCGGGTGCCGCTGAGTGCGGCCCACCGTGCAAAACAATAAGAACGCTGTTGCGGTGTTAGCCGCATCGACTCTCTGTTCCTGCCCATAAAGGTGGCCTGGTTAGCCTGGCCGCGATAACTCCAAACAAATCGGGATTCAAGAAGATGAAGACTAGATGGCTGAGCTTGTCGGTACTCGCATTACTGTGCTGCTCCACTGGCGCCAGCGCCAAGGAATGGAAAGAGCTGCGATTCGGCGTCAACCCGAGCTACCCGCCTTTTGAGTCCACCACCGCCGATGGCGGCGTGCAGGGCTTTGGCGTGGATTTGGGCAACGCGATCTGCGCCGAATTGAAGTTGAAATGCGTGTGGGTCAGCAATGACTTCGACGGGCTGATTCCGGCGCTCAAGGCAGGTAAGTTCGATGCCATCGAATCGTCGATGACGGTGACTGATGCGCGTAAAAAGCAGATCGACTTCACTGATCGCCTGTATGCCGGGCCAACCGCCATCGTTACTCGCAAGGATTCCGGTCTGTTGCCCACCGCTGAGTCGCTTCAGGGCAAGACCATCGGTTACATGCAGGGCACGATCCAGGAAACCTACGCCAAGGCCAAACTGGCACCCGGCGGCGTGAAACTGCGTGCGTATCAGAATCAGGATCAGGTCTACGCCGACCTGGTATTTGGCCGTCTCGACGCCTCGATCCAGGACAAGATGCAGGCGCAAATGAGCTTTTTGACTTCCCCTCAAGGCGCAGACTTCAAGAACAGTGAAGGCATCAGCGACCCGTTAGTGCCGTCCGACATCGCCATCGGCGTGCGCAAGGACAACGAAGAACTCAAAGGCATGCTCAATGCTGCCATCAAGGCCCTGCACGACAAGGGTATCTACGCGCAGATCCAGCAGAAACACTTCGGCGATCTGGACCTTTACAACTACTGATCCTCGCGCCCCGAAGGCTGCGTCCTGGTAGCAGGCGCAGCGCTTGAGCGCGGGCGCCTCAAGACAGGTGACTGACGTGAACTCCTTCCTGAATCTGATCGGGGTCGATCTCTCGGCCCTGCAAGGCTATGGCCCTTTGTTGCTGCACGGCACCTGGGTCACTCTGAAATTGTCAGCGCTCTCGCTGCTGGTGAGCATGGCGCTGGGCCTGCTCGGCGCGGCAGCGAAACTGTCGCCGCTGAAGCTGTTGAACCTGCCGGCGACCTTCTACACGACGCTGATTCGCGGCGTGCCAGACCTGGTGCTGATGCTGCTGATTTTCTACAGCCTGCAAGGCTGGCTGAGTAGCCTGACCGAGGCCATGGACTGGCCCTACATGGAAATCGACCCGTTCGTGGCCGGCGTCATCACCCTTGGGTTTATCTACGGCGCGTATTTCACCGAGACCTTTCGCGGGGCGATTCTGAGTGTGCCGCGCGGCCAGCAGGAAGCCGCCGCGTGCTTTGGCCTGAACCGCTGGCAGCGATTTCGCTTCGTGGTGTTCCCGCAAATGATGCGTTTCGCCTTGCCAAGCCTCGGCAATAACTGGCTGGTACTGCTCAAGGCCACGGCGCTGGTGTCGATCATCGGTTTGTCGGACCTGGTCAAAGTCGCGCAGGAAGCCGGCAAAAGCACGTTCAACATGCTCGATTTCCTGCTGCTGGCAGCGGCGCTGTATTTGCTGATCACCAGCGCTTCCAACTACGTTTTGCGCGTGCTGGAACGGCGCTATAACCAGGGTGTGCGGGGGATGGCACGATGATCGAGTTAATTGCCGAATACTGGAAACCCTTTCTGTTCAGCGACGGCTACAGCCTCACCGGGTTGGCCATGACGTTGTGGCTGCTGGTGGCGAGCATTGTGATGGGGTTCTTCCTGTCGTTGCCATTGGCGATCATGCGCACTTCACGCTGGGGCCTGCTGCGTTGGCCGGTTCAGCTGTTCACCTATGTGTTTCGCGGTACGCCGCTGTATATCCAGTTGCTGATTTGCTACAGCGGGATCTACGGCATTGCGGTGGTGCGCTCGCAACCGCTGCTCGAAGCATTTTTCCGCGATGCGATGAATTGCACCTTGCTCGCGTTCACGCTCAACACCTGCGCCTATACCGTGGAAATCTTCGCCGGGGCGATTCGCAGCATTCCCTACGGTGAAATCGAGGCCGCCCATGCGTATGGCTTGAGTGGCTGGCGCCTGTACCTGCGGCTGATTCTGCCTTCGGCATTGCGCCGGGCACTGCCGTATTACAGCAACGAAGTGATCCTGATGTTGCACGCGACTTCAGTGGCGTTCACCGCCACCATTCCGGACATTCTCAAAATCGCCCGGGACGCCAACGCCGCGACCTTCATGACCTTCCAGGCCTTCGGCATTGCCGGCCTGCTGTACCTCGCGCTGTCGTTCGGCCTGGTCGGAGCCTTCCGCCTGGCAGAGAAGCGCTGGCTGAGCTTTCTCGGCCCGACTCACTGAATCCCATTTTCTATCCAGAGCGGTGCCGCTTGGCGCGCCGCTCCAGGAGTGCTGACATGTACAAACTCACGGTTGAAAATCTGTATAAACGTTTTGGTGACAACGAAGTGCTCAAGGGCGTCTCGTTGAACGCACGGGCAGGCGATGTGGTGAGCATGATCGGCGCCAGCGGTTCGGGCAAAAGCACGATGCTGCGCTGCATCAACTTTCTGGAACGCGCGGACGAAGGTGCCATTGAACTGGACGGCGAGCGCGTCATCACGCGCCCGGGTGCCGGTGGCATGCGCGTTGCTCATCCGGCGCAATTGCAGCGCTTGCGCACGCGCCTGGCGATGGTGTTCCAGCATTTCAATTTGTGGAGCCATCTGACGGTGCTGGAGAACATCGTACTGGCGCCGTGTCGGGTGCTGGGGATCAGCCGCAAGGCTGCGGAAGAAAGTGCGCGGGCCTATCTGGACAAGGTCGGTCTGCCGCAACGAGTGGCCGATCAATACCCGGCGTTTCTGTCCGGTGGGCAGCAACAGCGGGTGGCAATCGCGCGTGCCCTGGCGGTGGAACCGGAGATTCTGTTGTTCGACGAGCCGACGTCGGCACTCGATCCGGAATTGGTGGGTGAGGTGCTTAAGGTAATTCAGGCGTTGGCCGAAGAAGGCCGTACCATGTTGATGGTGACCCACGAGATGGGGTTTGCCCGGCAGGTTTCCAGCCAGGTGTTGTTCTTGCATCAGGGAAAGGTCGAGGAGCAGGGTGACGCTACGATCCTCGACCAGCCAAAAAGTGAACGTTTGCAGCAATTTCTATCGGGTCGTTTGAAGTGAGGCAAGACGTACATGGCGGATATCCGCGATCTGTCGATCGTGCTTGATCGTATCGATCAGGCAATCATCGAAGTGCTGCGCCACGAAGGGCGCATCACTTATCAAAAGCTTTCCGAGCGCGTGCACCTCACGCCCAGGCCGTGCCTGGAACGGGTGCGCAAACTCGAACAGCTCGGGGTCATTCGTGGGTATGGCGCGATTCTCGATGAAAAGAAACTGACGCCAGGCTTGTCGTTGCTGGTGCTGGTGGCGTTGTCCAACCAGAGTGGGCGTGCGGCGCAAAAGGCGTTCGAAGCCAAGGTCCGCGCCTGCCCGCAGGTGCTGGAATGTCGGTTGATCAGCGGTGCGTTCGACTACAGCTTGCGCATGCGTTGCCGGGACATGGAGCACTATCGGGTGCTGACCGAAGTCTGGTTCGATGATCCGGATCTGCACATCGACAAGTTGGTCAGCCATCCGGAACTGGCGATGGTCAAGACCACGATGGAATAGGTTTGGCAGATCAAAAAAATCGCAGCTTCGGGCTGCGATTTTTTTTGTCTGGCCGCCGCCGAATCGGCTGGGTTACACACGTTTTTCAGCCGTTTCCAGCACGCCGCAGCCACTTATCAACCGGGTTTTCCAGCCTGCGAAACAGACAATGAGTACCTCTCAACCGTCATTGAATCTGTGCCCATGCAAACCACCAATACTGTTTTGATGATTCGCCCGACACGTTTCTCCTTCAATCAGGACACGGCGGCGAACAACCGTTTCCAGCAGCCGGCCGACGTCAGCGAAGACGTTCAGCAAAAGGCCCTGCAAGAGTTCGATGGCTATGTTGCTGCACTGCGTCACCATGGCGTCGAAGTCATCGTGCACAACGACCGCGAAGCGCCGCATACCCCGGATTCGATCTTCCCCAACAATTGGTGGAGCAGCCATCCCGACGGCACATTGGTGCTGTACCCGATGCAGGGTCACAACCGGCGTCTGGAGCGGGACAAAGGCGTGCTCGACTGGCTGCGGGACGAGTACCGGGTCGAGCAGTTGCTGGACCTTTCCAGCCTCGAACAGCAGGAAGTGTTCCTCGAAGGCACCGGCAGCATGGTGCTGGATCGTCAGCAGCGGATTTGCTACGCCGGCTACTCCACCCGCACCCATGCTCGTGCGCTGGACCAAGTGGTCAATCATTTGGGTTACGAGCTGTGCGCCTTCAATGCAGTGGACCGCCAGGGCGTCGCGATTTACCACACCAACGTGATGATGAGTGTCGGCACGCGCCTGGCCGTGGCTTGCCTGGCGTCGGTCACGCAGCCGGCCGAACGCCTGGCCCTGCGTTCGCGACTGGAAGACAGCGGCAAGCAGGTCATCGCCCTGAGCTGGGAGCAGCTGGAATCCTTCGCCGGCAACATGCTGGAGGTCCACAACGCCGCGGGCGAACCTTTGCTGGTGATGTCGCGCACGGCCTGGCAATCGCTGGATGCCGCGCAACGTCGGTTGATCGAAGCCCACACCACGCCACTCCCCGTCAATATCGACACCATCGAGCGCATCGGCGGCGGCAGCGCGCGCTGCATGTTGGCCGAGGTTTTTCTGTCCAGACATCAGGTTACCCAGGAGCAAGTGCGATGATCGTTCGTCCAGCCACACCGGCAGATCTGCCGGCACTGTTAGCCCTGGCCCATAGCGCCGGAACCGGTTTGACCACCTTGCCGGCCGACGCGGGACGTCTGCGTCAGCGTCTGGAATGGGCGGCGAAAACCTTCGCCGGCGAGGCCGAGCGCGCCGATGCCGATTACCTGTTCGTGCTCGAGAATGACCAGCATGAAGCCATCGGCATTTGCGCGCTGGCCGGTGCCGTCGGCCTGCGAGAGCCCTGGTACAACTATCGACTGGGCCTGTTTGTCGCGGCCTCGAAAAACCTCGGGATCAATCAGCAGTTGCCGACGTTGTTCCTCGGTAACGACATGACCGGTCATTCAGAGCTGTGTTCACTGTTTCTGCATGCCGATCACCGCAGCGGTCTGAACGGGCGCTTGCTGTCCAAGGCGCGGTTCCTGTTTCTGGCGGAATTTCGTCAGCACTTTGGGGAGAAAGTCATCGCCGAGATGCGCGGCTATTCGGACGCAGAGGGCGTTTCACCGTTCTGGGAAGGCCTGGGGCGGCACTTTTTCAAGATGGACTTTGCCGATGCCGACTACCTGACCGGGCTGGGTAACAAGACCTTCATCGCCGAGCTGATGCCCAAGTTTCCGCTGCCGACTTGCTTGTTGCCGGAAGCAGCAAGAACCGTCATCGGTCGCGTCCACCCCAACACCGAACCGGCGCTGGGCATGCTCAAGGCTGAAGGATTCGAGCACCGCGACTACATCGACATCTTCGACGGCGGCCCGCTGATCGAATGCGCCACCGGGGATATTCGTGCGGTGCGTGACAGCCAGGTGCTGCAACTGAGTATCGGCACACCGGGTGAGCAGGCGGCGACTTACCTGATTCACAACCGCCAGTTTGCCGAGTGCCGGATTACCGCAGCACCGGCGCGGGTGGCTGCCGGGACGTTGATTGTTGATGCGCAGACTGCAAAGAGTTTGGGGTTGAGTGCCGGTTCATCGGTGCGTGCGGTGAGTCTGGCGGTGCCTGCACGACAATTGTCAGCAGCCTGATCAATCCTGCGGTCCGTAACAGTTGCCCTGTGGCGAGGGGATTTATCCCCTCGCCACAGGGGCTACAAGGACCGTGGTGCTGTCAGGTTCTGCCTCGAAGGACTTCACCAATACTGCGCCGTCTGGCATGCAATTCACTGGCATGGATCAATTGTTCTAGGTCTTCGGGGGTGACGTCGAAGAACGCTTCCATCTCCGCCAAGGCCAGTTTCAGGTCCTGGGCGGTGATCGCCTGGCTGTCGGTGGGCGGTCGGTCGGCCGGGACCCTGGACACCGGTTCGCTGGCGCGTTTTGGGTAACGAATGCGCGTCAGGTTGTTGTAGGCCAGGGCGCTGAGCAGCATGGTCGATCCGCTGAGCATCACCGGGCCGAGGGCTTTCCAGTCCAGGGCAATGGTCGCCGGGTCCGCCAACACCAACAGCAGCGCCAAGGCCCCGGCCGGTGGGTGCAGGCAACGCAGCCAGCACATCAGAATCAGCGCCATGCCGGCAGCCAGACAGGCACTGCCAAGGGTTCGTCCCAGCACGTGAGCGACCAGCAGCGAAACCACCCCGGCGCTGAGGTAGCCGCCAAGAATCGACCAGGGCTGGGCGAGGGCGCCGGAAGACACCGCGAACAGCAACACGGCCGATGCACCCAACGGACCGATCAAGTGCTGCGCCACTTGCATGCCGAAGACCTGGCTGCACAGCCAGACGCTGAACATCGTGCCCAGGGACATGCCGATGGCAGCGCGGCTCCATTCGGAGGGGCGGGTGTTGATGGCGGCAGGAAACCAGCGAGCGAACATGAGGCAGACGATCCGTTGAAAAAAACCGAGGCAAAAAAAAGGCTTAGCTGGGATACCCAGAAAGCCCTTGAAGTTGTTCCAACTATTGGGGGAGGAACGAGCACAGTGTGCCGTTCATTCCTGATGCTGACAAATTCATATTAATGCAGTTTGAGTGCATTAATTTTGCTGTAAGGCCACCCGGCGACCGCTCATGAAACACAGAAAACCGCCCATGGCGGTCAGCGCGCTCAGGGCATAAAACATCGTTGGCGCCGGGGTGTGAATCAGCAGGTAGCCGCAAATCACCGGGCTCAGGGCTCCGCCGAGGGCCGCAAGGTTTTGCGCACCGTAATAGCTGCCGCGCAATTCTTCCGGGGCCAGGGTGTCGACGAAGAGGAATTCGGCGGGGTAAATGATCATTTCACCAAGGGTGAAGATGAACATTGCCACGCACCAGCTCAAAAGGCTGTCAGCCAGGCTGAAGCCGATCAACCCGACGATGAACAAGGTGGTACCGCCCGCGATCCAGTAACGCAATTGTTCGCGCTTGAGGAAGCGGCCGATCTGGTATTGCAGCAGGATCACGCTGATCGCGTTGCAGGCGAGCAGGGCGGCCATGGTTTCCAGTGCCCGTTTGGAGTCGTGGGTCACCAGCAGGTATTGCGACAGGTACAGGGTGAAACGGCCGTGGACCACGGTGCTGAGCAGGCAGCCGCAGGTGAACATGATCAGCGTGCGGTCGTTTTTCAGGGTGACCAGTGTCTTGAGAAAACTCGCGGGCTGGCCAATTGCGGGTGTCTGGGCCGCGTCCTTGGGTATCCCGATCATCAGGAAAATACTGAAGAACGCGATGCCGCCGGCGATCAGGAACGGTGCAATCGGATACACGCCGGCAATCACCACGCCCAACATCGGGCCGGTGGCGTAGCCGATGTTGGTCAAGGTGTAGCGCAGGGAAAACGCCTTGGCGCGTTGGCCCATGGGCAGGTTTTCACTGAGGATCGCCTTCGAGCCGATCAGGAACAGCGCCGAGGCGGTTTCGGTGATCACCAAGGTGGCGGTGGTCAGGTAGAGGTTGTCGGCGAAGGTCAGCAGCACGAAGCCGATGGCGCTGGAGAGCATCGCCAGGATCAGCAGCCGGCGCTTCTCGAGGCGGTCGATGATGTAACCGCCGTAGAGCGCGAGCAGGGTGGCGATGAACACCGCGATGCCCAGCAGCAAGCCAACGTCCTGTTGGTTGAGGCCGAGTTTGTTGCTCAGGAACAACGTCAGCAGCGGGCTGGTGATGGCGCGGCTGACGACGATGGTCAGCGAAACGATCATCAACCGGCGGATAACGAGTGAGTAAGTGGCCACGGTGGTGCGGATGTCCTTATTTTGGTGTTTGGCTTGGGATCCACCCCTCACCCTAACCCTCTCCCCAGAAGGGCGAGGGGACTGACCGAGGTGTTTGGTCGACATATTGCGACCTGCAACATCGAGTCGAACTCAGATTTTGAAAGGCATGAAAATCTGCTCCCTTTCCCCCTCTCCCCCGTGGGGAGAGGGTTGGGGTGAGGGGTGGTTTTAACGACCACCCAAACCCCCAAGCCATGCACCCAGAGCCTCGACAGATTCCAACTCTTCAACCCGCCACAACTGCTCAAGCAGTTCTACCGCTTGCTCCCGCGGCATCACCCGCACCGCCAGACTGAAAAACTTCTCTTCCAGCGCCGCATCACTCAACGGATTGCCCGGCGCACCCAACGGCACTTCAACACACAGGCTCGCCTGCCGACCGTCCACGGTCCGCACGCTGACGACGGGCTCGCCATCCTCTGACAGTTGCGGGTCCACTTCAAGACGGATACGCGACATCCAGTGAGCAATCCGTGGATCGCCCCGTTGTTGATCGTCATACGCCTCCAACCGGCAATGACCCTGCACCAGCCGGGCCGCAAGGGCATACGGCAGGCTCATCTGCGCCGCCGCCAGCGTGCTGACGTCGCGTCCGCCGCACATGTCCTGAAGAAACCCACACAACGACACCCGGACATCCTCGACCTGATCCACGCTGACCTGCAGTTGATCCAGCAACAGGCCCAGCGCATCGATTGCCGAATGGGTTCCTCGGCACGCCGCATAAGGTTTGATCGAGCAGCGAGCGAGTTTCCATACGACGCCCAGATCGGCATCCAGCGCGTCAGGTTGTGAGCTCTCTCCGGCCAGGGTCTTCAGAAACCCACCCCAGACATCGTCGAACAACTTCGTCGGCCCGGTGATGCCTCGTTGGGCAAATCGTGCCGCCAGCAATCCACCCTCGGCGGCACGACCGCTGTGAAGTTTCTTGCTTTGCGAACCGTCGTGGATGAATGCCCACAACCCCCCACTGAAACTGCCGGCAATGCCCAGCGCCGAGACGGTTTGTGTGGTATCCAGTCCGAGAATTCGCGCACTGGCCGCCGCCGCGCCGAACACGCCGCAGGTGGCAGTGGAATGCCAGCCGGCGCCGTTGTGGGCCGAATAGCTGCCGCAGGCTTCGAGTACCCGGCGGCCGATTTCGTAGCCGATCACCACGGCCGTGATCAACTCCCGGCCATTCACCGGTTTGCCAGACATCGACACCGCCGCCATGACTGCCGGCAGTACCACCGCGCCGGAATGGTCGCAGCCACCGGTGTCGTCCAGTTCCAGGGCATGGGCGGCGACACCGTTGAGCATCGCAGCCTGAGCTGCGCCGGTGCGCTGATCGGTGCCCCAGATCAGCGTGTTCCCGGTTTCACCGTCGAACACCTGACGTGCCTGCTTGGCGACATCGCTACCAGCCCCGGCCAGCGTCGCGCCGAAGGTGTCGAGTATGTGCCGCTTGGCTTGGGCCACCAGTGCGGGCGGCAAGTCTTCGAATCGGGTGTCGACGCAGAACTGCGCCAATCGCTGCATCCGCTCGGTCATAGGAGGTAATCCCGATAATGGCGCTCATACACCGAGGCCGGATGATCCTCGGTCACCGGCAGCGCCGATCCGGCCCACCATTGAGCGACGTCGGCGCCCGTGGCAATCCACACGTCATCGTGCTGTTGAATCCCCTCAAGCAACTCGCGCAGTACGCCAATTCGCCCAGGTGTCGCAATGATTTCCGGATGCAGCCGCAGCACATAACACAACCCAAACCGGTGAAACCCGGCGAAGTCCATTTGCAGGTTGCCCAAGGTGTGGCTGTAAGAGGCGATCCGCGATTGCGCCGGCGGCACGGCCGGGCTCAGGTTGAAGGCGAAGTAGGGTTCGTCTTCCAGTTCGTAGTGCAACGGCAACTCGATGACGTCGGGCGCCGTCGGATGAGCGAATGGCAAATCATCGCCGCGCCATGACGAGGACCAGCGCATGCCGTGATCCTTCAATGCCTCGATGAAGCCCGGCGCACCGTTGCCGGCCGGGATGCGAAAGCCTGTTGGACGCTGACCCGTCAGCGCGGTCAATGCCTCACAGCCTTTGGCAATCTCGGCGCTTTGCTCGTTGAGACTCAGGGTGTCGTAGTTCTGATGGCGATACCCGGCGCAGGCGATCTCATGCCCACCGGCCAGGATTGCCCGAATATGCTCGGGGTTTTCCTCAGCGACAATACCGGGAATAAACCAGCTGCTGGAAACCCCCAGTTCATCGAACAAGCCGAGCAACCGGTCGACGCCGCGTTGAGTGCCATAGCGCCAGACCGACAGCGTCTTGTCGCGCCCGGCGACTTCTGGGGCCTGGGTGAGAATGCCGTGGATGTCGTTGTAATCGACGGTCAGTACCACGGCGCAGCGGTAGCCTTTTGGCCAGACAGTGGAATCAGCCATGGTGATGCTCCTTCAGCCACCACTGGGCGACATCGCGGCAGGTGGCGAACCACACGTCATCGCGCTGGCGCATGTGTTCGAAGAGTTTTTCCAGCAGCAGGATGCGTCCCGGTTTGCCGGTGATCTTGGGGTGGAACAGGGTGGTCAGGCACAGCCCTTCGTTCATGGCGCCGTCGTACTCGCGGCACCAGTTATCGAGGGTCAGCGCGTAGCTGGCGGTGCGGTCCAGCCCGGAAGGAAAGTCCGGCGCGCGGGTGTAGGCGAGGGAGGCGTAGTCGTCCATTTCCCAGCGGCCGGGGATCTCCACCAGCGGGGTGTCGTGGCCCGGCACTTTCACCAGGTACGGCCGGTCATCACCGCGCATGCTGCTGGAGTAAGTCACGCCGGCTTCCACCAGCATCGCCGGGGTTTCGGCGCGCCAGTCGCCGGACGGGGTGCGGAAACCTTCGGCGCGGATGTTCAGGTGCTTCCAGAACACCTCGCGGGATTTGTTCATCACGTCCTTTTGCTGGTCCAGCGTCAGGGCGTAAAAGGATTCGTGTTTGTAGCCGTGGTAGGCCACTTCATGCCCGCGCTCGACAATCGCCTGGCACTGTTTCGGCCAGTTCTCCACGACCCAGGCCGGGACGAAGAACGTCGTCGGGATGTGGTACTCGTCGAGCACATCGAGGATGCGTGGCAACGCCCGGTAAGGGCCGTAACCACCGAAACCGAAGTACTCGGGCTTGCGCCAGATCGAGCCGTTGAGCATGGCATCGCCGGTCGGGCCGTCGAGGTCGAAGGCCAGGGCGAGGCAGGCTTTGTGCTGGTCGGGCCAGGTGGGTTGGGGCGAGGAGGACATGGGTGTGGCGCTCTGGTTGTTGATCTTTGGTGCGGTCAAAATCGACCCCTCACCCCAACCCTCTCCCCAGAGGGGAGAGGGGGAAAGGGGGCCGATCTCCAGGGTTTTCAGAACCTGAGCTCGACTCGGTAATGCAGGTCGCAGAATTTCGAAAGATCACCTCGGTCAGCTCCCTCGCCCCTTTGGGGAGAGGGTTGGGGTGAGGGGTCGATTTCGAACCAGATTACTTCCCAGCGTTAATGGTCACAGTCTTGATCGCACCCAGCTCCAGATCCCATTTTTTCAGGATGGTCTGATACGTGCCGTCATCCACCATGCTCTGCATCGCCACCTTCACCGCTTCACTCAACTCAGGCTTTTTCTTGCTCACGCCAAGGCCGGTGAACTGCTTGGAGATCGGCAGGCCCACGGTTTTGTACATGTCCTTTTCCTGAGTCTTGAGGTACGGCAGGGTTTCGCTGCCTTGCATCGCGGCATCAATCCGGCTCTGGCGCAGTTGTGCACGGGCATCGGCCGAACCTTCGGTGCCGATCACCACGATGGCCGGTTTGCCGGCGGCTTCGCAGTTGGTTTTGCTGTATTCAGCAATTTCCGCCGGGAAGGTCGTACGACGGCTGGTGCCGACTTTCTTGCCGCACAGGTCGTTGATCTCGTTGAAATCCTTGTTCTTCTGCAAGGTGTAGAACTGCGGACCGCTGGTGAAGTAGTCGACGAAGGTCACGCTGGCCTGGCGTTCGGCGGTGTCGGTCATGCCCGACATCACCATGTCCACGCGGTCGGTGGTCAGCGCATTGATCATTTGCTCGAAGCCGGTTTCCTGCCATTTGATCTTCACGCCCAGACGTTCGGCGAGGGCGTTGCCCAGGTCGTAATCGAGGCCGGTGAGGGTGTTGGTGGCCGGGTCCTTGAAATCCATCGGCGGGTAGTTCGGCATGATCGCTACCACGACCTCACCTTTTGCCTTGATGCTGGCCGGCAGTTCGGCGGCGAAGGCGAAGCCGGAAGCCATAACGCTTGCGAGTACTGCGGGGATAACTATGTTCTTCATGGTCGTTCTCTTATGAGTGTTGTTACGCCAGCCGGCGCTTAGGTTCGAACGGCAGAAATGAAGCTTTGGGTGCGCGGGTTTTGCGGACTTATTAGTATTTCTTCGGGGCTTCCAGCCTCCACGATCTGCCCGCCGTCCATGAACACCATGCGGTTGGAGACTTCGCGAGCGAAGCCCAGTTCATGGGTGACGACGATCATGGTCATGCCGGTTTGCGCGAGGTCGCGCATCACCGACAGCACCTCACCGACCAGTTCCGGGTCGAGTGCCGAAGTAGGTTCATCGAACAGCATCAGCTTGGGCCGCATGGCCAGTGCACGGGCAATGGCGACGCGTTGTTGCTGACCACCAGAGAGTTCGATCGGGTAGCTGTTGCGCTTGTCGGCCAGGCCGACGCGAGCGAGCAATTCCACGGCTTCTTCGTGCGCCTCTTTGGGCGAACGCTTGAGCACCTGGCACGGCCCTTCGATGATGTTTTGCAGTACGGTCATGTGCGGGAACAGGTTGAAACGCTGGAACACCATGCCGGTGGACAAGCGTTGACGGGCGATCTGCGACTCATTGAGTTCGTGCAGTTTGTTGCCGACGATCCGGTAACCCACCAGTTCGCCGTCGACCCACAGGCCGCCCTTGTCGATTTTTTCCAGCTGGTTGATGCAGCGCAGCAAGGTGCTTTTGCCGGAGCCGGACGGGCCGATGATGCACAGCACTTCGCCTTGCTCGACTTCGATGTTGATGTCCTTGAGCGCGTGGAAATGGTCGTAGTACTTGTTCAGGCTCACGGCCTTGACGATGCTTCTCATGTTGAACTCCTCAAGAACGCTTGCCGGCGCCGCGAGCGAAACGACGCTCCAGACGGCTTTGACCGAAGGACAGGACGGTGACGGTGGCCAGGTACCAGATACCGGCGACGATCAGCAGCTCCATGACCCGGGCGTTGGCGTAGTAGATGTTCTGGGCGTTGTAGAGCAGTTCCGAGTACTGGATGACGCTCGCCAGCGAGGTCATCTTCACCATGCCGATGAACTCGTTACCGACCGGCGGAATGATGACCCGCATGGCTTGCGGCAGGATGATCCGGCGCAGCGCTTGCAGGCGCGGCATGCCGATCGACTTGGCGGCTTCGTACTGACCGGTGTCCACCGACAGCAGGCCGGCACGCACCACTTCGGCGGTGTAGGCGCCCTGGTTGATGCTCAAGCCGAGGAGGGCCGCCACGAACGGCGTCATCAGGCTCACGGTGTCCATTTCGAACAGGCCGGGGATGCCGATGGTGGGGAAGATCAGCGCCAGGTTGAACCACAACAGCAGTTGCAGGATCAGTGGCGTACCGCGAAACAGCCAGGTGTAGGTCACTGCCACGTAGCGCAGGATCGGGTTGGCCGACATGCGCATGATCGCGGTGATCACCCCGAAGACAATGCCCAGCGCCATGGCCAGCACTGCCATGATGATGGTGTTGAGCAAACCCCACATGATCGCCTGGGACGTGAGGAACTGGCCGATGTAAGACCACTCGATCTTGCCTTCGGCGAAGGCCCGCACCAGCCCGAGAATCGCAATGACGATGACGGTGGCGAAGAAAATCCGCCCGTAATAACGCCGTGGCACATGGTGGTACTGGGTGATATCGAACTGGTTTTCCGCCAGTTTGCGCTCCGCCTGGAGTCGTTCTGCCTGAGTCTGGCTCATGTTGCTTCTCCGTACACTTGGTAATTCAGGCCAACCACAATCCCTGTAGGAGTGAGCCTGCTCGCGATGGCGGTATTACATCAACATCGATGTTGACTGACCCACCGCTATCGCGAGCAGGCTCGCTCCTACAGGTTTTGTGTGCTGCTTTAGAGTCGGAAGCCGTGATAGTTCTCGGTCCACTCTTGCTGCGCGGCGAGCGCCGTTTTCAACCGGCCGATCTGCTCGCGCACCTGTTGCGGCGCGGTGCCGCCCCAGCCACTGCGGGCGGCGATGGCGGCTTCGAGGGTCAGGCTCTCGCGCACTTCAGCAGTCAACCGTGGATCAATCTCGGCCAACAACGCCGGGGAGGCTTCCCACAATTCGATGTCGTGTTTCTCACAGGCCTGGACCAGCGCACCGGTGATTTCGTGGGCTTCCTTGAACGGCACGCCGCGCATGGCCAGCCAGTCGGCGACTTCGGTGGCGAGGGTGAAACCCAGTGGCGCTTGGCGACGCAGCTCTTCGACGTTGACCTTCATGGTTGCGACCATCCCGGCCATGGCGGGTAGCACCAACAACAGGGTGTCGACACTGTCGAGCACGCCGTTTTTGTCTTCGCTCAAGTCGCGGTTGTACGACAGCGGCAAGGATTTGAGGGTGGAGAGCAGGCCGGTCAGGTTGCCGATCAGGCGACCCGCCTTGCCGCGGGCCAGTTCAGCGATGTCCGGGTTTTTCTTCTGCGGCATGATCGAGCTGCCGGTGGCGTAGGCATCGTCCAGGGCGACCCAGCGAAATTGGCGCGACGACCACAGGCAGAACTCTTCGGCGAGGCGGGAAATATTGATCCCGAGCATGCTGGCGATAAACAGGAACTCAGCAACGTGATCGCGGCTGGCCACGGCGTCGATGGAGTTCTCACACACGCCGCTGTAACCCATTTCCTTGGCTGATTGCTGAGGCAGGCGAGCGATGGCGGAACCGGCCATGGCCGCCGCGCCGAGTGGCGACAGCGAAGTGCGTACGTCCCAATCCACCAGGCGTTGCACGTCACGCAGCATGGATTGGGCGTGGGCCAGCAAGTGGTGAGCGAAAACGATCGGCTGGGCTTGCTGCAGGTGAGTGAACCCCGGGCAGATGCTTTCGATGTGTTGTTCAGCCTGATCCACCAGTGCTTGTTGCAGGGCCAGGACTTCAACGGCCAGGGTGCGGACGTGATCTCGCAGGAACAGGCGCAGGTCGTTGGCGGTCTGGTCGTTGCGTGAACGACCGGCGCGCAGCTTGCCACCGAGGGCGCCGAGGCGTTCGGTCAGCAGGCGTTCGATGAAGGTATGGACGTCTTCGTCGTCCAGGGTCGGTGCGATGCTGCCAGCGCGGAAGTCATCACCGATGCGCTCCAAGGCGTCGAGCATGGTCTGGGTTTCTTGTTCGCTCAGCAGCCCGGCGCGTTGCAGTTCACGGGCATGCGCCTTGGAGCCGGCGAGGTCGTACGGGGTGAGGCGAAAGTAGCGCTCGGGGCAACGGGACAAGGCCGCCAGGGCTTCGGATGGGCCGCTTTTGAAGCGAGCACCCCAGAGACGGTCGGTGGTTTGAGACATTGTTGTTTTCCTCGTCGGTAAAGCGAACTGAAATCGGTGTGCCGGGCCTGAAACACTCGCCGCAAATCAATGGGGCGTGGTGAGGCCTAAACATTATTCAAGGGCAGGGGAAAAGCGCAGTTGCATCGTTACGAGAGCTGATCGTAGTGTCAGCTTTTAATAGTTCGAAATCAGTGAGTTGGCACTGATGTGCGGGATTTATTAGCGGTTGCCAAGCCTGGTTTTCTGTGGTCATTATTATTTACCAGCACTATTTTTGTTGTTGGACACAGGTTGTTGAATAGGGCGCCAGAGGTAAATAGGCATTATGGAAACCCCACTTTCCAATTCAGGAAACCCGCCGCTGAAAACGGGCCATCGGGCACCGCTGACCCTCAGCGGTCTGGACTTCAAACTGCTCAAAGTGTTCAAGGCTGTGGTCGAGGCCGGCGGCTTCAGTGCCGCCCAGAACGAGCTGAATGTGGGACTGGCAGCCATCAGCAAACAGATCTCCGACCTGGAGATCCGCATCGGCATGCGCCTGTGCACCCGAGGTCGCGAGGGGTTTCACCTGACCGAAGAGGGCCGCCTGGTGTATCAGGCGTCCATTGATTTATTTGCCTCGGTCGACAACTTTCGTGATCGCCTTAGTTCAGCGCAAAACGAACTGATCGGTGACCTTGGCGTGGGGGTTATTGACAATACGATTTCCGACGTTAATTCGCCGTTAGTTGCTGCGCTTAGAATAATTAATGAGGCATCGCCGAAAGTAAGGTTCCAACTTCAAGCCTCTCAGTTGGATGAGGTGGAAAGAGGCGTGGTAGAGGGGCGGTTAGTAGCAGGGATTGTGCCGGTTTATCAAAAACGCGAAGAGTTTGATTACTACGCACTTTATGAAGAACGCTCCGAAGTTTATTGCGCGGTCGGCCATCCATTGTTCTCGGTGCCGGACGCAGAAATCGGTAGTCATGTGCTCAAGGATTACGAGTGCATCAACCACCGCTATGCGATCCATCGCGACAAACTGAACTTTGCCCATTACGACAGCTTTTCCGCCTCGGCCAGCCAGGTCGAAGCGGTGGCATTGTTGATCAAGACCGGGCGTTTCGTGGGTTTTCTTCCCCAGCATTACGCCGCCTCGATGGTGGCGCAGGGGCAGTTCCGCGCGGTGCGTCCGGACCTCATCAACATCGTCACGCCGTTCAATCTGATCCTGCGCCACAACACTGTGCGCAGTCCGCTGGTCAAAGCGTTTGCCCAGGCGTTGGGGGTTGATTTGAAGGCGCCGGCTTGATGATAAGCGTGCTCAGGTAACAGTAACTTTTTGCCGGCAACACCTACGGTTGTTGGTTATGCAGCAACACGAAATCGTTCTTGTCGAAACGCCCGCTCAACACCGGTTGCAAGTTACCCATGCGAGTGCCTTGCAACGCCTTGTAATCGTTCTGGTCCATCATCAGCCAGGTGGGCGCCGCGAGACTTTCCAGTTCTTGGGTCGATTCGGTGAAAACCGGCTGTAAGTCCTGCTCGATGTTGACCATGAACTTGATCGCCTTGGCGTCTTTTCCCATGACGTGCAGCACCAGAGGCGCCGGGTCTTTCTGGACCAGTGCGAATGCCGCGCGGCTGAAAGTCCGGGTGTCGTAGAGTCGGCGTTCAACCGGTTCGAATACCAGAATGTAGACCGACCACAGCGCCAGGACTGCGCAAAAGGCCAGTGTCTGAGCCCGCCAGTCGGGCCGAAAAAGCACCGCCAGCGCGATGACTTGCAGCACGCCAAGCATGATCAAAATTGCAGTCAGCGCCGGCATTTGCTCGGGAAAACGTCGGTGAGCGACCATCAATCCAACGACCAATAGAGCCGGGATCAACAACCACACCCCTTGCATCAACCCTCGCAACCACTCGAATACCCGACCCTGCATCACCTGAAACGGATACGCCGCAATGATCGCCGCCATGGGCAACATCGGCAGCAGGTACCGGGCCTTTTTGGCCTGGGGGATCGAGAGCCCGACCATCACGATCAAGGCGGCCGCCGTGCAGTACTGCAATAGGTGTAACGCGGGACCGGCCTGCCGAGGCGTTGTCAGCCAGACGGCGGCCAGTGCCAGCAATGCCAACGGATACGCGAGCGCATAGTTGCCCACTGAGCCGGTGAAGTAATACAGCGAACCGCTGACACCTTCGCTACCGTCCATGCGCCCCATGAACTGCATGCGCACCACGTCGTGCATGAAGTCCGGGCCGCCGACGGTTTCCGCCAGCCACAGCAGCACGCCAACGCACACGGCCAGCAGCACCGCCGCAATCAGGCCAAAACCAAAAAAATGCTGCCATTGTCGATTGAGCAAGAAATAGCTGCACAGCATGCCCGTTGGAATCACCAACCCGATCGGCCCGCGAACCCCGAAACCCAGCAGTAACAATACAAAAATCAACCACCACCGACGCTTTGCGGCGAAATGATCGGCGGCATAACCCAGGTAGAACACCGAAAAAGCCACCGCCGCGAGCATCAAATCCAGGGACACGGCACGGGTTTCAGTAACAAAGGTGTTGGTCAGCATCATCAGGGCGATGCTCAGCAACGCCCAGCGCTGGGAATAGCGCGCCAGCAGCCGGTACATCAACGTGACGATTACCGCCCCGGCAATGGCGCTCGGCAACCAGGCAGCCAAACTGTTGACCTGCCCGAACGGCAGCGACAGCAGCCAGATGAACAGTGTCGTCAGCGCAGAATAATCCGCATACGGCTGGCCATAGGTGGTCGGAAAAAAGCTCGGCCCGTGGCGCAGCATTTCCTCAGCGAACAGTACAAAGCGCGAATCGAAGCCGATCACTGCCTGCTGATATACCCCGGCGCTGAACAGCAGCAGCGCCAACAGCCCTAACCCCAGCGACTGTCGGCGGATACCGGGTGATGTCGCAATCAAGCGGTGACCGAAGCAGCGGGCCACTGCTGATAAGGAATCGGCAGATTGCGCGATTCACCGCGGCCCATCGGGAAGTACTTGAAGCCGGAGCGAGTCAGGCGATCGGCGTCGTAGAGGTTGCGTCCGTCGAAGATCACCGGTGCGTTGAGCCGCTGCTGGATCAGGCTGAAATCCGGGGCCTTGAACTGCTGCCATTCGGTGCAGATGATCAACGCGTCAGCGCCGGACAATACCGATTCCGGTGTGCCCATGAGCATCAACTTGGGTTCATCGGGATACAGTTGCTGGGTTTCCTGCATGGCTTCCGGGTCGAACGCGCGGACGTTGGCCCCGGCGGCCCACAGCGATTCCAGCAGCACCCGGCTCGGTGCATCGCGCATGTCGTCGGTGTTGGGTTTGAACGCCAGGCCCCACACGGCAAAGGTCCTGCCGCGCAAATCGCCCTTGTAGAACGCGTTGATGCGTTCGAACAGCTTGTGCTTCTGACGCTGATTGATCGCTTCCACCGCTTGCAGCAGATCGCTGGAGCAATGCGCTTCTTCGGCGCTGTGGATCAGCGCGCGCATGTCCTTGGGAAAGCACGAGCCGCCATAACCACAGCCGGGGTAGATGAAGTGGTAACCAATGCGCGAATCGGCGCCGATGCCCAGGCGCACCGATTCGATGTCGGCACCGAGGTGTTCGGCCAGTTCGGCGATCTGGTTGATGAAGCTGATCTTGGTCGCCAGCATGCAGTTGGCGGCGTACTTGGTCAGCTCGGCGCTACGCAGGTCCATGAACATGACTCGGTCATGGTTGCGGTTGAAGGGCGCGTAGAGGTCACGCATCACGTCACGTACCTCATCGCGTTCGCAGCCGATGATGATCCGGTCCGGGCGCCGGCAATCGGCCACGGCCGAGCCTTCTTTCAAAAATTCCGGGTTGGAGACGATATCGAACTGCAGCAAGCGGCCGACCTTGATCAGGCACTTGTCGATATGCGCGCGCAAGGTGTCACCCGTGCCCACCGGCACCGTGGATTTCTCCACCAGAATCACCGGTTGTTCACGATGACGCGCCACGGCTTCTCCCACCGACAGCACGTAACTCAGATCCGCGGAACCGTCGTCCCGGGACGGTGTGCCGACCGCGATAAACAACACCTGACCATGCTGAACCGCGAGTTTTTCGTCGGTGGTGAACTGTAGACGTTTGGCGTCGATGCCTTCGCGCACCAGGCTGGCCAGCCCCGGTTCGAAAATGCTCACGTGGCCTTGCCGCAACAGTTCGATTTTCTTCTCGTCAATGTCCATGCAGACCACGTCGTGGCCAACTTCTGCCAGGACGGCGGCTTGCACCAGACCAACATAACCGCTACCAAATACACTGATTTTCATGGGGCACTCCTGAGTTCGCGCGAGCGAGCAGGCCGAGAGTTGATGGTAATGACGCCAAGGATGACCAGGGCCACTCCGAGGCTTTTGGAAAGGCTGAATGCTTCGTTGAACAACGGCAGGCTGGCGGCCAGCAGGTACACCAGCGCGTAGCTGATGCTCAGCAGCGAATAGGCCCGGCCCAGCGGTAAATCCCGCAGGGCGGCGAGCCAGCAAAGCATCGACAGGGCGTAGGCCAGAATCGCGACCAGCACCACGGCAACCGCCGACAGATCGATGCTGGTGGTGAACCAGTGCTCGGGCGATGGCAGGCGACTCATGCTCCAGCGCATGCCCAGTTGCGCGGCACTGACCAGCAACACGCTGCCCAACGCGAAGGTGATTCCGCGACGCAGGTTCATGTGTGTTGCCCCAGCAGCACCACGCCACCGATCACCAGCGCGACACCCAACCAGTGGCGACGGTCGATGGTTTCGTGGAAAACGAAGCGGGCGACCAGGGTGATCAGCACGAAATTGAGGCTCAGCATCGGGTAGGCAATGCCGACTTCGAGGCGTTGCAACACCAGCAGCCACACCAGCAAGCCCAATCCCAGAGAGGCAAGCGCCAGCCATAACCACGGCGAACGCAGTTTCTCGCTCCAGCCCGACAACTGGCCGCGCCAGCTTTCAACGGCGTATTTCTGGGCGATCTGGCCCAGGCAGGTCAGCAGGCAGGCGGCCAAGAGCAGTAACAAGCTCATGACGCCTCCTGAGGAAAAATCAGAATCACAATGTTGCCTTGTTCATAGCGCTTGCCATCCTTGGGCAGTCGTTCGATTTCGCGCAATTCCTCGTCACCTTTGACGCGCATGACCACGCCGACCGAGCCACTCTGGCGGGCGTTACGCATCCATGCCTGAACCTGGTTCGGATGGACTTTCTGCTGTGCGCCGTCAGGATAGGCGAGGCCATATTTCAATTCGCCTATCGTGTTGTACAACGCCACGTCCGGGCGTTTCAGACGCCAGGCCAACGCCCCGGCGGCGCCGAGGTCGTTGCTCAGCAACTGGTCGGTCTGGCCGAGTTCCTGGGCATGCTCGAGGATGAATTGATCGGGCATCTTGTTGGCGACCACCGACTCGGGCAGCCCGGCCGGCAACAGGGCGATCAGCAACAGACTGCCGAAGGCCGGGGCCGCCCAGCATTGCAACGGTCTGAAGGCTTGCAGCAGGTTGGCCATGATCCAGCCGGTCAGGCCGATGAACACCAGCACCAGGTTGTGCAGTTCATGGTTGTAGAGCGGTTTTTTCAGTTGCAGGTAGACCAGGGCCACCAGGATTGTCAGGCCCAGCAGCAGGTTCAGCAGACCATTGATGCCCAGTACCCGGCCTTGCTCAAGTTTCAAGCGGTCCACCAGTGCGTGCCCCAGCAACAACGCCAAAGGCAACAGGCACGGCAGGATGTAGCTCGGCAGCTTACCTTTGCTCAGGCTGAAAAAAATCAGCGGCATCAGCAGCCACAGCAGCAGGAAAGCGATGTTGGCCTGGCGTCGTGTGCCCCACGCCTGTTTCAGTGCCGACGGCAGCAACGCCACCCACGGCAGACTGAAGGCGACCAGCAACGGCAAATAAAACCACCACGGTGCGTCATGCTGCGCGTCGTCGCCGGCGAAACGGCGAATGTGTTCATGCCAAAAGAAGAACCGCCAGTAATCGGGTTCCTGTGCGTGCACGGCCAAGGCCCATGGCAGGCTGACGGCGACGGCCACGACAATTGCCAGCGGGCCGTAGATCAGCAGTTCACGCCAGCGTTTTTGCCAGATCATCCAGGGCAGGGCGATCAGCACCGGCAGCAGCCAGGCAAGAAAACCCTTGGTCATGAACCCCATGCCGCAGGCCAGGCCCAACACCGCCCAACCGATCAGGCGCTGGCCTCGGCTGACGCTGTCGAGGGCAAACCACAAGGCCACCAGACTCAAATTGACCCAGAAGGTGAATTGCGGATCGAGGTTGGCGTAGCCCGCGGCGCCAGCGATGACGGTGAGACTCATGTAGAGCAGCGCGCAGGCAAAGCTTTTGCGCGGTTCGTTCCACATCCGGCGAGCGATCAGGTAACACAGCAACACACTCAACCCGGTGCTCAATGCGGAGGCAAACCGCACGCCGAACAGGTTGTCGCCAAACAACGCTTGGCTGGCGGCGATCATCCAGTAACCGGCCACCGGTTTTTCGAAATAGCGCAGGCTCATGAAATGCGGCGACACCCAATTGCCGCTCAGGAGCATGTCCTGGCTGATCTGGGCGTAGCGGGTTTCGTCGGGAATCCATAAGCCATGGCTGCCCAGCGGCAGCAGGTACGCCAGAGCGAAGATGGCCAGCAACAACGGTAATGCCCAGCGCTTGCTCATACGCCTTGCACTCCCAACCAGCCTTCGCGTCCTTCGAGGGAGCCGCGCAGTACCCGGCCGACCGGCAAGGTTTCGGGAGCCTCGGGCAGCAGATCGCCCAAGGGTTGAAAATGGATGTCTCGCTGGCGCGCATCGGCCAGCAGTTGACGAAAATCGTGGGCCATCAGAATCCCTTCTACTTCGGCGTGAATCGTGTAGACGTTGAGTTTTTCGGGGGTGAAGCGATCAAGAATGAAAGCGTTGAAGTCCTTGGCCGCCACGGTGGGGCCGACCACCTCATCGAACGTCGGCAGGTCCACCGGAATCTGCGGCGCACCCAAACCACCATCGGCCAATCTCGGCTGGAACAGGCTCTGGCCGCGACAGTCGCTGTTGTAGCGAAAGTTGAAACCTTGCTTGGCCTCGATCACACGCTCGTCCGCCCGCCAACCTGCGGAGGCCGAACACCAGATGTGTTGCCCGAGGATGTCGCTGAGTTCATCCACGCCTTGACGTATCTGCTCCACCAGTTGCGTGTCGCTCCAGCGCCCGGCATTGGCCTGCCAGCCGTGATGATCCCAGGCGTGCAGGCCGACTTCATGCCCGGCTGCCGCGGTTTGACGCATCAAATGCCCAAGATCACGGCCGATCGGTTTGCCGGGCCACGCGGTGCCGGCCAGCAAGATGTCCCAGCCGTAGAGGCCCGCGGCGTTGGAGCGGAGCATTTTCCAGAGGAATTGCGGACGGATCAGGCGCCACAAGTGGCGCCCCATGTTGTCCGGCCCGACGCTGAAAAAAAACGTCGCCTTGACCTGCGCTTCATCGAGGATTTCCAGCAGCCGCGGCACCCCTTCACGGGTGCCGCGGTAAGTGTCGACATCAATCCGCAGACCTGCCCGCATTAGCGCTTGTCCGCGATTTCGAGCATGGCCTCGCGCAAGAAGAAGTCCAGCGTATTGCCGATGGTTTCACTCATCTCCACGGTCGGCGTCCAGTCCAGCAGGCGCTTGGCGTTGGCGATGCTTGGTTTGCGGTGCGACACGTCCTGATAGCCGGTGCCGTAGAACGCTTTGCTTTCGACGTCGCGGAACCCGGCGAACGGCGGGAAGTTGTTGCGCAAAGGGTGCGCTTCGAACTGACGCAACAGCTCCTCGCCCAACTGGCGAATGCTGGCCTCGTTGTCCGGGTTGCCGATGTTGATGATCTGGCCGTTGCAGGCGTCGTTGTCGTTGTCGATGATCCGCGCCAGCGCTTCCACGCCGTCGGCAATGTCGGTGAAGCAGCGTTTTTGCTCACCGCCATCGAACAGGCGAATCGGCGTGCCTTCCACCAGGTTCAGGATCAGTTGAGTGATCGCGCGGGAACTGCCGATACGTGCCGAGTCAAGGCGATCGAGGCGTGGGCCCATCCAGTTGAAAGGACGGAACAGCGTGAAGTTCAGGCCTTTCTGGCCATAGGCCCAGATCACCCGGTCGAGCAGTTGCTTGGAGATCGAGTAGATCCAGCGCTGTTTGTTGATCGGACCGACGATGAGGTTGGAAGTGTCTTCGTCGAAGTTTTGGTCCTGGCACATGCCATACACTTCGGAGGTCGACGGGAAGATCACGCGTTTGTTGTATTTGACGCAGTAGCGAACCAGTTTCAGGTTCTCTTCGAAGTCCAGTTCGAACACGCGCAGCGGGTTGCGGGTGTACTCGATCGGCGTGGCGATCGCCACCAATGGCAGGATCACGTCGCACTTCTTGATGTGGTATTCGATCCACTCGGAGTGGATGCTGATATCACCTTCGACAAAGTGGAAGTTCGGATGGCTGCGCAGACGCTCGATGGCGTCCGAGCCGATGTCCAGGCCATAGACCTCGTATCGGTCGTCGCGCAGCAGACGCTCGGACAGGTGATTACCGATGAAGCCATTGACGCCGAGGATCAGCACGCGGGTGCGACGCGGAGCACGACCGGATTCGGCACCGCGCAGCACGGAACCGTCCACCAGACCCAGTTCGTTGGCCAGTTGTGGGCCGCTGAGGTACAGGCCGTTGTCGTTACGCTGGCCGGCGGTGATCACCAGGGAGTCTTCGCCGCAGGCGATGCGCAGCGGGTCGACGCTGATGACGCGACCAGGCGCTTGACCTTCATTGCCCTTGGCGACTTCTGCGCTCCAGACAATCAGCTTGTGCTCGCCCACGGCGCAGAAGGCGCCCGGATAAGGCTGGGTGACGGCGCGAACCAGGTTGAACAGTTCTTCCGCCGGTTTTTGCCAAACCAGTTTGCCATCGGCCGGTGTGCGACGACCAAACACTGTGGCTTGGGATTCGTCCTGCGCCGTTTCACTGACTTTGCCGGCGAGCAACGCTGGCAAGGTGTCGCGTAGCAGGTCAGTAGCGGCCAGACGCAATTTGCCGTGCAGGCTCAGCGCCGTGTCGTTTCGCTCAATCGCCACCGTTTTCTGGGCGAGGATGGCGCCGGCATCGGCCCGTTTGACCATGCGGTGCAGGGTCACGCCGGTTTCGGTTTCACCGTTGACCAGTACCCAGTTGGCCGGCGCACGACCACGGTAGCGCGGCAACAACGAGCCGTGCAGGTTGAAGGCACCTTTGCTGGCCGTGGCCAGCAGCGGCTCGCTTAACAGGTTGCGGTAGTAGAACGAGAACAGGTAATCCGGGTTGAGCTTGGCGATGCGCTCGATCCATAGCGGGTGGTTGGCATCTTCCGGGGCGTGCACCGGGATGCCCTTGCGTGCGCACAGTTGTGCAACGGAGCCGTAAAACGCGTTTTCCTTCGGATCATCGGCGTGGGTGAACACGGCGGCAATTTCAAAGCCCGAGCTGAGCAGGGATTCGATGCCAGCACAGCCAATATCGTGATAGGCGAAGACAACAGCTTTTGCACTCATGAGTGAACCTGATCTGTAGAAATGGAGGTGAGACCGTCAACGGTGACAACGGGAGCCGGGGCAGCGGGTTGGTTACGCAGGACTTTTTCGATAAAGAACCGGGGGCGGGCGCGGACGTCGCCGTACATGCGACCCAGGTACTCACCCAACAGGCCCATGCCGATGAATTGGCCGCCGGTGAAGATGAACAGCACGGCGAACAGCACGAACGTCCCGTCGCCGGCCCAATGGGCGCCGAAGGCCAGGCGCAACACGATCAACGTCGTGGCAAACAGCACGCCGAGCGCTGCCATGCCGAAGCCGACAATGCTCAACAAACGCAGGGGGGTGGTGGTCATGCAGGTGATCAGGTCGAACATCAGGTTGACCAGGCGCATGGGGCTGTACTTGGATTCGCCGTGTTCGCGCTCGGCGTGGGTCACGAGGATTTCCGTGGTGTGCCGGGCGAAGCTGTTGGCGAGGATCGGGATGAAGGTGCTGCGTTCGCGGCAGGCGAGCATGGCGTCGACGATGGTTCGCCGGTAAGCGCGGAGCATGCAGCCGTAGTCGGTCATGGCGACACCGGTGGAGCGCTGCACCGCCAGGTTGATCAGCTTCGATGGCCAGCGGCGCAGCGCCGAGTCCTGACGATTGCTGCGCACGGTGGCGACCACGTCATAACCCAGCTCGGCCTGAGCCACCAACCGCGGGATCTCTTCGGGCGGGTTTTGCAGGTCGGCGTCGAGGGTGATGACCACATCGCCCTTGCACTGCTCGAAACCGGCCATGATTGCCGCATGCTGGCCGTAGTTGCGGTTGAGAATAACCGCTACGAACGGGCTGCCTTTGAGCGATGCGGCCTGTTCCAATATTTGCGCCGAGTCATCGCGGCTGCCGTCATCGACCAACACAATCTCGTAGTCATGGTGCAATTGCTGACACGCCGCTTCGGTACGCCGGAGCAACTCGGGCAGGCTGTCTTGCTCGTTGTAGACCGGGATGACGATCGACACGCAGCGGATCGGGTAAGGTTTCACAGGCTTCTTTCCACACTGTTTTCAATGGCACCGACCACACGATCGACGTCATCGAGGGTCATGTCGGGGAACAACGGAATCGAGCACAGCCGTGCCGAGTTCCATTCGGTATTAGGCAGATAGATGTTGGGGAAGCGCTGGCGGTAGTAGGTGTGCAGGTGAGTGGCGATGAAGTGAATGCCGGTGCCGATGTTCTGTTCCTGCAGAGCCTTCATGAACGCTTCACGGTCCAGCCCGCAGCGCTCGGTGTCGATGCGCAGGATGAACAGGTGCCAGGCGTGCTGTTGCGCATAGGCTGGCAGGGCCAGGGGTTGCACCGGCAAACCTTCCAGTCTCTGTAAATAAGCGCCGGCCAGCTCCGTGCGTTTGGCGTTGATTTCGTCCAGTCGCTTCAGCTGCACCAAAGCGATGGCGGCGTTGATGTCGGCAAGGTTGTACTTGAAACCGGGCTCCATGACCTGAGCCTGGGGTTTGCGGCCATGGGTCAGGCGGTCATACGCGTCGACCCCAAGGCCGTGAAACTTGAGCATGCGCACGCGACTGGCCAGGGCTTCGTCATCGCTGACGAACATGGCACCTTCGGCGCAGGTCATGTTCTTGATCGCGTGGAACGAGAAGATCGCCGTGCCTTTCGCGCCAACATGCCGCCCTTTGTAGAAGGTGCCTGCGGCGTGAGCGGCATCTTCGATGACGGGGATGCCATGTTTGTCGGCCAACGCATAAAGCGGATCGAGATCGAACGCGGCACCGGCGTAGTGCACCGGGATAATGGCTTTGGTGCGCGGCGTGATCGCGGCTTCGATGCTGGCCAGGTCACTCATCAGCGTGTCGCGATCAACGTCGACGAACACCGGGGTCGCGCCCAACAGGCAGATCATGTTCGCGGTGGAGACCCAAGTCTGCGACGGTGTAATGACTTCATCGCCCGGACCAATGCCCAATGCCAGTAACGTGATGTGCATCCCGCCGGTGGCCGAGGACAGTGCCACGGCATGACGACACCCCACGTAGTTGGCGAATTGCTCTTCCAGCTCCTGATTTTTCGGCCCGGTAGTGATCCAGCCGGAGCGCAGTACTTGCTCTACGGCGGCAATTTCTTCATCGCCGATACTGGGGCGGGAGAAGGGGAGAAAAGCCTGACTCATGGGCACCTCGGGGCTAAAGAGTGAATAGCCTGTGAGGCTAAAAAAATTTTGGATCCAGTGCAAGTGTAGACGCTAAAACAAAAGCTGCATCAACAAGTTACTTGAAATACCTGACGATTTAGATAGGTTGACATTTTCTGCCATGGTCGGCAGGTTGGTCCCTCGCAAAGAGACAGGCCGGACTCAATGAGGTTATTCCTGAATTTGTGAAAGGGACATGAAAAACCGGTCGGCGAATCGTTTATCTGGAGGTCATACAGCCACTGTTCAGCCTTCAGCCGTTCATCGAGTTTTCTAGTAGAAGGTCCTACAGAAGTGTCCTGCTTTACATGAAGGATGTTTCAATCCTTAGTTGTTTAATGAACTGTTTCCACTGAAGGCCGTTTCGTTTGATTGACTTACCCGCTACCGACCCAATTCCCTCAAAGACCAATCCGCTGACCCTGTATCTGGCGCGTCTGGCGCCCTCCAGCCAACTGACCATGCGTTATGTGTTGCAGGATGCCGCTGACCGGTTGGGCTTCGAAGACATGAACGTCGAGGAGATTCCCTGGCACAACCTGCAACCGGAAGATGTCATCGCGCTGGTGGCCACTTTGCGCACCGACGGCTACGCGCCGAACACCTCTTCGCTGTATGTCAACGCGGTGCGCGGGGTGATGAACGAGGCATGGCGCATGAGCCTGATCAGTCAGGAGCACTTGCTGAAAATGCGTTCGGTGAAAGGGATTGCCGGCACGCGGTTGTCCCAGGGGCGCAACCTCAGGCGCACGCTGATCCAGGAATTGATGGCGGTCTGCGCTGCCGATCCACGGCCACAAGGGTTGAGGGATGCGGCGATCATCGGGATTTTGTATGGCTCGGGCATGCGCAAATCGGAATCGGTAAACCTGGACCTGAGCCAGGTCGATTTTGCCGAGCGCAGCCTGCGTGTGACCGCCAAGGGCAACAAGCAATTGATCAAGTACGCACCGGCCTGGGCGTTCGCCAAACTCAACGACTGGCTGGAACTGCGGCGCTCGCTACTGAAGGAAGGTGAAGTGGACGATTCGTTCCTGTTCAATCGCATCCGCCGCGGCAGTCACATCACCCGCGAGCGCATCACCAAACATGCGATTTATTACATCGCCCGACAGCGCGGCGCGCAGGTCGGGGTGAAAATCATGCCGCATGATTTTCGACGTTCGTTCATTACCCGAGTAATTGAGGAGTACGACTTGTCGATCGCCCAGAAACTCGCCCATCACAGCAACATCCAGACCACGGCCAACTACGATGTGCGCGATGACAACGAACGGCGTCGAGCCGTGGACCGGTTCGATCTTTGATGGGCGGGGTTCAGGATTCGCTCAGTACGTGGGCATGGCCGATCGTCGAGACGTGAACCTCACTGCCGGCGGGTGGCGCATACAGGCCCGAACTGCGCACCATCAATGATCGTCCAGGTTGTTGCCCGGAAGCCAACGTCTCCAATTCCACCGTCAACGTGCAGGTATTGCCGCTGAAATCCCGCTCGGTCACAACGGCGCGACACCCAGCAGCCTCGGTTGGGTTGGGCTGGATGCTGACGAGTTGCAGTTGTTCGGGACGCAGCATGATCTGCGCCGATTTGTTGTTCCGGTGGTTGTTCACCGGTATCCGACCGAGATCGCAATGGGCCCAGCCGGCCTCGATTCTGGCGGGCATGACCACGGCATCCCCCAGAAACAGCGCGGTTTGTTCATCCTCGGGGTAGCGGTAAAGGTCCAGCGGATGGCCCGACTGCACCAGCCGACCGTCGCGCATCACCGCCAGCTGATCGGCAAACGACAACGCTTCACTCTGGTCATGGGTGACCAGAATGGTGGTCACGCCGGCGTCTGTCAGTAGCCGTGCGACCATTTTGCGCATGGCGCCCCGAAGTCCGGTGTCGAGGGCCGAAAACGGCTCATCCAGCAACATCAAGCGCGGTTGCTGCGCCAATGCCCGCGCCAGTGCCACGCGTTGTTGCTGGCCGCCGGAGAGTTCATGGGGCCAACGGTTGGCCATGTTTGCATCCAGCGCCACGCTGTCCATCAACTCTGCGACGCGCTCCTGTTTTGCACCGCCCTTGATCGAAAGCCCGAAACCGATGTTTGCGGCCACGGTCATGTGCGGGAACAGGGCGCCGTCCTGGGGAACATAACCAATCAAACGCTGATGCGCCGGGACTTCGTGGGTGTCGTCGACGAGCGTTTGGCCATTGAGTGAGAGACGGCCCGTATCCGGGAATTCGAAGCCGGCGATCATCCGCAACAACGTGGTTTTTCCTGAGCCGGACGGGCCGACGATAACCGTTCGGCTGCCCGTTGGCACCGACAGGTTGATGCTCTCCAGCGCTTGATAGGAGCCGTAGGACTTGGAAATGGAATGGAGTTCAAGAGCGTTCATCGGCCAGCCGTTCGTTTGGATTGGTGATAAAGAAGTCCGGTCAAGGGAAGCGACAGCAAAATCATCAGCAGGGCATAGGGCGCAGCCGCAGCGTAATCGATTTCGCTGGTCATGGCCCAGAACCCGGTGGCCAGGGTGCGCGTGCCGTTGGGGGCGAGCAGCAGGGTAGCGGTCAACTCATTGGTGATCGCCAGAAACACCAGCGCGGCGCCAGCGGCAGCGCCGGGCGCGGCCAGGCGCAGGGTGATCAGCCACAATGCCCGGGCGGGGGAGCGGCCGAGGCTGCGGGCCATGTTTTCCAGTTCCACCGGCGCCTGGGCGATCCCGGCGCGCAAACTCACCAGGGCGCGGGGCAAAAACATCAGCAGGTATGCCAGTAGCACCGTGATGGTCGTCTGGTAAATCGGCCGGGCGAAATGGATGGTGACGGTCACCAACGCCAGGGCCACGACGATCCCGGGCAACGAACTGGTGATGTAGTTGCAGCTTTCCAGGACACGTTGCAACCGACCCGGAGAACGAATCGACAGCCAGGCAATCGGGATGGCGGCGCACGTGGTGAGGGCTGCACCCGCGACGCCGAGCAGCAGCGTCTGTTCCAGCGCCGGCAGAAGTTCGTCCATCTGCCAGACCTGCAGACCGCCGGCTATCAGCCAGCTGCCTAAAGTCACCAGTGGCACGCCCAGCGTCAGCGCGCAGGTCGCGATCTGTACGATCAGGGCGAGGAGGGTGGTTCCAGATTTCAGACGCACCACTCGCTGTTCGCGAGCACTTCCCGACCCGACCCGGGCGTAACGCGCCGTACCGCGAGCGGCCGATTCTGTGGTCAGCATCACCAGGCAACACAGGGCGAGCACGCTGGCCAGCATGTGCGCGGCGGGGCCGTTAAAGGTGGATTTGAACTGATCGAAGATGGCCGTGGTGAAGGTGTCGAAACGGATCATCGCGTACAGGCCATATTCGGCCAGCAAGTGCAGGCCCACCAGCAAAGCGCCGCCGCAGATGGCCAGGCGCAATTGCGGCAGCACCACGCGGAAAAATATCGCCCAAGGCTTCAGCCCCAGGGATTCGGCAACGTCTTCGATGGCCGGATCGAGCCTGCGCAGGGTCGCTGCAATCGGTAGGTACAGGAACGGGAAGTAGGCGATGACCGAAACCAGAACCCCGGCAAACAGCCCATGAATCGGCGGGACCAGACTGACCCACGCATAGCTGTGCACGAACGCCGGCACCGCCAGCGGCGCGGTCGCCAATAACGACCACCAGCGCCGCCCCGGCAGGTTGGTGCGCTCTGTCAGCCAGGCCAGAGACAGACCTAACGTGACGCACAATGGAATCGTGATCACCACCAGTAAAACAGTGTTGATCAACAGTTCAGCGACCCGCGGCCGGAATACCAGCGGTACAAGGGTCGCCCAGCCTGTCTGAAACGATACGCCGATGACGAAGGCAATCGGCAGCAGCGACAGCAGCGAAACCAGCACCGACAAGCCGATCACCCACGCGCCACCGCGCCCCGCGAAGAGGCCGCGGGTTCGTCGTCGCAAATTCGCGGGTATCGCCTCGGCGACACCCGCGGGCAAGGTTTCAGGCATCAATTAGAGCAGTCCTGCCTGAGTCATCAGCTCAACGGCTTTTTTACTGTCGAGTTTTGAAGCATCGACTGTCGGCGCGTCGAGTTGCTGCAAAGGCACCAGTTTTGGGTTGGATTCAGCGTTCTTGCCCACCGCGTATTCAAACGATTTGCCGGTTTTGAGGATGGCCTGGCCATCTTTGCCGGTAACCCATTTGAGGAACGCCTGGGCTTGTTCCTTGTGTTTGCTGGACGCTAGCACGCCGCCGCCGGAGACGCTGACAAACGCGCCCGGATCCTTGTGCTTGAAGTAGTGCAGGGCGGTGTTCTTGCTGTTTTCGCCAGTCTTGGCCTGGTCGCCGAAGCTGTAATAGTGGTAGATCACGCCGCTGTCGACCTGCCCGGCGTTGACCGCTTTCAGTACCGCACTGTTGCCGCGATAGATCGTGGCATTGGCCTTCAATCCTTTGAGCCATTCCAGCGTGGCGGCTTCACCCTTGAGTTCCAGCACGGCGGCGACGATGGCCTGGAAGTCGGCACCGGCCGGTGAAGCGCCCCAGCGACCTTTCCAGTTCGGGCCAGCGAGGTCCATCAGCGACTTGGGCAGCTCGGCTTCGAGCAGTTTGCTCGGGTTATAGACAAACACCGTGGAGCGCGCGGCGATCCCCACCCATTTGCCATGGGCCGGGCGGTAAGCATTGCCGACCTGTTCCAGGGTGGCCGGCGCAACCGGCGCAAACAGCCCCGCGTTGTCGACCAGCACCATGGCCGGGGAGTTTTCGGTCAGGAACACGTCGGCCGGGGAGGCGGCGCCTTCCTGTACGATCTGATTGCCCATCTCGGTGTCGTCACCATTGCGCACCGTGACTTTGATGCCGGTTTCCTTGGTAAAACCCTCGATCCAGGATTTGGTCAGGCTTTCGTGCTGGGCGTTGTAGACTACGATGCCATCGGCATCCGCCGCATACACGTGGCCGACGCTCAGCAGCGCGGTGGCCAGCAATGCTTTTTTCAGGAAAGAAGGGATACGGGCATTCATTCTGTGGGCAGCTCCTGGTCTTTTTTAGAAGTCATGCATGCAGACTCGCTGGCAGAACAATGCGAATCATTGGCATGTTTTGAGTTGCAGCGAATGTAGAGAACAACATGAGAAAAAAACGTTAAAGAAACCGTTAATACATGTCATTTTCATTCAGATTAGCAGCACCTCAGCCCATTGCGCGGTGGATCGGGTATCAAACGATGTCTTCGATCAGAATGTGGCGCTGTCCACGGCTGCATTGCTCGATCCTTGCTTCAACCTCGTAGACATCGCGCAGCATCTTCACCGTAATCACTTGATCGCTCGGACCGCTGCCCTGGCTGGTGCCATTGGCGATCACTATTACCTGATCGGCAAAGCGCAGCGCCTGATTCAGGTCATGGATTGCGATGAACACCGTTCCCCAAGGTTGCGAAAGAATAGTTCAGTGATCCCCAGGGCGCCGAGAAACTGGTCCACCCGCTGCAACTCATCGTCATGGACGACCCAGCCTGGCGTCAGTTGTTTGCGTGCCAGCAACTCTGACTCGTAAACAGTCAGGCACGCACTGACAGTTTCTTAAACCCGAATGAATCGAGAGGCCCCAGGGGCCTCTCTTTTTTTTCCGGTCTTGTCAGGGCTGGCTTCGCGGGAAAATCAGAATCTCCAGATTTCCGCGCTGATAACGCTTGCCATCGATGGGCAACAACTCGACTTCTTGCACTTCCTGGACACTGTTGACCCGCATCACCACACCGACCGCGCCTTTTTTGCGAGCCTCGGTCATCCATGGCCCAATATTTTTCATCGTGACGATTCTTGAGGCCATGGAGGGATCTTCGAGACCGTACTTCAGCTCGCCGATGGTGTTGTAAAGAGCGATCTGCGGCTGCTTCAATCGCCAAGACAACGCCGCTGCCGCCCCCAAATCATTGCTCAGCAATGAGGTGGTCTGACTCAAGGCATCCAGATGCTCGGCAATGAACTGATCGGGCATCTTGTTATCGACGATCTGGCCGGGCATCGCCGCCGGCAGCAATGCGACCAGCAGCCAGATGCCCAGGGCCGGCATGGCCCAGAACATCAATGGACGCAAGACTTGCAACGCGTTAGCGATGATCCAGCCAATCAGCACGAAAAACACCAGCGACAGGCTGAACATTTCAGTGTTTTCGTAGATCTCTTTGGTGGTCTGCAGATAGAGCAGGACGATCAGGGCTGTGGTAGCAATGACGACATTGATCATTCCGTTGATACGAATCGCTCGGCCGCGCGCGTTGTTCAGCAACTCGGTCAAAGCATGGCCCATCAGCAACGCCAGGGGTAACAGGCACGGCATGATATAGGTCGGCAGCTTGCCGCTGCTCAGGCTGAAGAACCCCAGTGGCAACAGTAGCCAGAGCAACAGGAAAGCGATCGCTGGCTGGCGTTTTTGCTGCCAGGCCTGGACGAATGTCGTGGGCAATAACGCAGCCCATGGCAAGCTCGACACGACCAGCAGTGGCAGGTAGAACCACCATGGACGGGCGTGTTGAGCATTCTCGGCAGCGAAGCGGCGAACGTGTTCGTTCCAGAAGAAAAACCGCCAGAAATCCGGTTCCTGATGGTGGATTGCGAGCGCCCACGGCAGGCAAACCACCACGGCGACAAGCACCGCCAACGGCCCGTAGCGCAACAGCTCTCCCATGCGTCGTTGCCAGAGCATGTAGGGCAGGGCGATCAACACAGGGAGTAGCCACGCCAGAAAACCCTTGGTCATGAAACCCATTCCACAGGCAACGCCCAACAGCGCCCAGGCGCCGAGGCGACGACTTAAAGAACGGCTATCAATGGCGAACCACAGCGAGACCAGGCTCAGGTTGGCCCACAACGTGAATTGCGGATCGAGGTTGGCATATCCGGCCTGACCGGCGATCAGCCCGAAACTCATGTACAGCATTGCGCAGGCAACGCTTTTGCGCCGCTCGCCCCATAAGCGGCTGGCCATCAGGTAAGCCAGCCAGACACTCAGTCCTGTGCTCAGTGCCGAGACGATACGTACCCCGAACAGGTTGTCGCCAAAGATGGCCTGCGCGATGGCGATCATCCAGTACCCGGCGATCGGCTTCTCGAAGTAGCGAATGCCCATGAAATGCGGGGAGGTCCAGTTCCCGCTCAGCAGCATTTCCTGGCTGATCTGGCCATAACGGGTTTCGTCTGGCGTCCACAGTCCATGGGACATCAGGGGCAAGAGATAAAACACCAAAAACGCCAGCAGCAACGCAGGTAGGGCCCAGCGTTCGGTGAGGGTGGAGGTCTGGAAAGCGGGGCGCAGTAAATTGTCAGCAGCGCAGGACTGCAAGTTATCAGGTGTCATGATTCGACCTTGGCGCAGCAGAGGTTGCTCGGAGGGGGACGTGCGCAGGGTATTTCAGCGTGCGCGTAACTTTATCTATGTCGTGGGTCAATACTGATCCGAACTGCAAACATCAGATCCTGTATTTGTTAGTTGCGACGAGCGCTGAGCGCTTTTATAGAGGGCCGCTCATCAAGACTGCAAACTTATTGCTTGATCCGCGGATCTTTAAACAAGGAGTGCCAATCACCGGCATTAAGTATGCCGAGTACTTGCAGTTGACCATTGGCATCAATGCGGACAAACAACGAACTACCATACTCACTCGAAGCCGAGTGTTTAAAACCGGTCTGGGCTTCGAAATCGCTGATGCAACCGCTGTGCGTCACCAGCACCAGATTGTGCTGGGCGCGTTTGTGCGCCACCACATCATTACGCAGGGTTTTGCCACAGCTGGCCAACCAATCCTGGGTCATTGCGTCTTTGCCAAACATGGAATGCGAGGTTTGTGCCGTACGGGTGACCGGGCTGCTCAAGACATCGGTCTGGTCCATACCCAGACGCTGGAACCCTTGACCCACGGCCGCGGCGGCATCGCTGCCGACTCGAGTAATGCCGTCGGCCGGGCCGAGGCAAGGATTGGTGGAGCGGTCGCAGCGCTCGGTATGACGAACCAGTGCGATGATCTCGCCCGCTTGCCACTGATTGATCAAGCGCGTGGTAGCGTCGGTTCCGGTCGTGGCCAGATTGTCCGGCGATCTTGGCCACAAGACAAAACCCGTCACTAACGCTACAGCGATGAGCGCCACTGCCGACAACGTCAGCCTGGTCAGCCGCGGGCTCAAGACTCGCTTGGGTAACTGCTTGCGCAATGAAGATTTAGTCATGTTTTATTTATCCGTCAGTACGCAATAGCGAATAACTTACAAAACGCCCATGCCGAATAACCGATCAGTCAAGCCAGAGCGCAGATTCAAAATCGAGGTGGTATAAGAGAGGCTAAATATCGGCAGGTGTGGGACAAGTGAAATGGATGTGAAAAATTTGCACGGCCTATGGGCAGCGCCTGGTTAGTTCATGTTTGCGAACTCTTATCTTTTACACCTTGTTAGTGGAAACAAAGAATGGATTTCAAACAGAGCCTGACGAAAAGGATCGTCATCGTATTCGCCCTGATGAGCGCGTTGGTGGCAGGCGTATTTGCAGTGGGCATCGTCGCAACAGTGCACGTGGTTGACCGAAAGCTCACGACGACGCGATTAGCCGGAGGGATGCACCGTCTGCTGTCGATGGACAATCCCGCTCAGTGGACCCATCAACCGGAAAAAGACGAACTGTTTTTTACCCAGGGCGGAAAGGGCCTCATGGCGCTTGATTCGCAGCTGGAATCGCTACGTCTTGGATTTCAGGAAATCCTGTATCACGGCGCCGATTTCTACGCGATGGTCGAGGTCGTGGATGGGCGCAAGTATGTGTTGTTGCGCGATCAACAAGGCCTCGAACAGCGCGAGCGGATGTTGTTTGCTGTCGTCATGGTCAGTTTCGTTTTGAGCATTTTGCTGGCAATTCTGCTGGGCCGGCTTTTGGCCCGGCGTGTGATGGCGCCGGTGATTCGCCTGGCGCGCCAGGTGCGTCATCGCGATCAACTATTGGACCTCGCGTCGCCGCTTCGACCCGACTATGCGGCTGATGAGGTGGGAGAGCTGGCGCAGTCCTTTGACCAGACCCTGGGACGTCTGCGCGCAGCACTGGGCCGGGAAAAACTCTTCACCAGTGATGTCAGTCACGAATTGCGTACACCGCTCATGGTGTTGGGCAGCTCCTGTGAGCTGTTGCTGAGCAATCCCACGCTGGACCCTCGTTCCGCGGCTCAGGTCAGCCGAATCGCCCGGGCTACCGACGAAATGCGTCAATTGGTCGAAACGTTTTTGATGCTGGCTCGCGCTCGAGAGGATTCCGGTTCGCAGGCCAATGCCACCCTCAAGGAAGTCGCCGATGCGCTGGTTGATATCTGGGGGCGATTGATCCGGGAGAAGGGCATCGAATTCATTTACGTCATCGAGCACGTTTCGTCGGATCGTCATAACCTGACGTTCCTGCAATCGGTCATGGGCAATTTGTTGCGAAATGCCTGGCACTACACGGATCAAGGCCTCATCCGACTGACCCTGCGTGAACACGGCTTCACTATCGAAGACAGTGGCATAGGCATCCCCGAAGAAGAACGCGATGCGATATTTCAGCCGTTCGTGCGCGGTGACGAGCGTCGAGGTGAAGGGTTGGGGTTGGGCCTTTCACTGGTACAACGGATCTGCAGCAATCAGAACTGGCGAGTACAACTCAGTAGCCGCCAGCCCAACGGTTGTTGTTTCACCGTTGAGCTGGACCGCGAGTAAACGTTTTACTGGGCCGATGGACAACCTTTCGGTGTTCCGGCAGCGGCCTGGTTAATCAGCGCGGCAAGACGTTTGACGTTGTTCTGTTGAGCGATCACCAGTTCATCGATGGAAGGTCCCGAGGGTGTCTGCAACGTGCTGCGGCAAGTGACCAGCGCGTTATCACTTTCGCCGAGGCGACGCAGGCGCCATTTGACGTCAATCAGCGCGTATTGGCCGGGGATCGAATCAAACCGTTGCACGTCCAGCCGCACCGAAACCTTGCGCTGGGGATTGCTGTTGACCAATTGATCGACCAGGGCACTGCGCAATTCATCCGACAGGCTCGCGCCCCACCATTCGGTTTCGAGGATCGCCAGGCCACTGTTGCCCTGACGAATCACGATCTGCGGGCGGTCGACCTGGGGAGGGACGCTGAGGCCCTCGATCTGGATGTCCGCAGCGCTGGTCCTTGAATTGCCGCTCGGTTGGGCCGGGGTCAGGGTGTGGAATTGAATCGGCTCACTGCGGCACGCGGCGAGTAGCAACAATGCGGTGACCAAGCTGATCTTCAGCGGATTAACCATGAGTGATGCTCCTGTGGTCATTTGCGCGGCGGCCCCTGCAGGTCCATCGGCGCGGCATTGTCGGGACGACCGCGAATCAGCGATTCCGGATGCCGACCCAGGTAATCCGAGAGTTCACGCAAGGAGCGCGACATGCGTCCGAGTTCCTCGAGGGTCTGACCCAATTGTTCTCGTTGCGGCGAGTCTTCGGCCAAGGTCGAACTGGCCGATTGCAGCGTCTTGCTGACGTCCGCCAGGGTGGTCTGCACGCCGGGGAGGGTCTTGGCGTTGAATTGCGCCAGACCTTTACGCAGTTCGACGAGGTTGCTGTCCAGATTGCCGGCGATGCGCTCGATGGGCAGTTGGTTGATCTTGGTAATCATGCCCTCCAGTTTTTCCTGCAATTGTTCGAGGCTGCCAGGTACGGTCGGGATTGAGACTGGACGGGCGGTCGGATCGAATACGACTTTCTCCGCTTTGGGGTAGAAGTCGAGCGCAATGTAGAGCTGACCAGTCAACAGGTTGCCGCTACGGGCCTGGGCCCGCAGACCGTTTTCGATGAAACTGCCCATCAGACGTACGCCAGCGGCTTCGTCGTTAGGGTCATGCTTCAAGACCTCAAGCATTTTGGCGTGAGCCTGGCCGAGTCGTTGCGGGTAGATCACGATGCCGACATTGACCGGGAAACTGCGTTTTTTCGCGTCGAAATCCAGATTGACCGCCACGACTTTGCCGAACTCGATGCCAAGGAATTCCACCGGTGCACCGACCTTGAGCCCGCGCAAGGCCTGATCGAAACGCAAACTCAAGAATTGCCCCTTGCCGCTGGGCGGGGCGAGGGCGGTTAGCTGGTCTTCGAACAGGTCGAAGGCTTTGTCCTCTGCGGCCGGTTGATCATTGGGGCTGTAATCAGGAGCGCGGAAGGCGATACCGCCCACCAGGATCGATGACAGCGATTCGGTTTTCACCGAAAAGCCGTTGGCGCCGACGTTCACGTCGATGCCGCTGGCGTTCCAGAAACGGGTGTTATCGGTCACGTAGGCATCATTGGGCGAATGCACGAAAATCTCGATATCGACCCCTTTACCGTCGGCATTCAGGGCGTAGGCCACCACTTGCCCGACCGGAATCTTGCGGTAGTAAACCGGAGAGCCGATGTCCAGTGAACCGAGGTCATCGGTGCGCAGGGTGAAGCGCTTGCCCGGCTCGCCATAGGTAATTGGCGGAGGGTTTTCCAGGCCAGTAAAGTTCTTCGAGCGAGCATTGGCCTGGCCGATGTCGGCGCCAATGTAGTCCCCGGACAGCAGGGTATCGATCCCCGACACCCCGCCGGCGCCAATACGCGGACGCACGACCCAGAATTGCGAGTCTTCGCGGGTGAAACTTTCCGCCTGTTTGGACAGTTTGATGGTGGCGTTGACGCTCTTCTGATCGTTGCTCAGCTCCACGTCCGAGACTTGGCCGATCACCACGTTGCGGTATTTGACCTCGGTCTTGTTGGCCGTCAGGCCGCTGCCGGTTTTGAACGTGACAGTAATGGTCGGACCTTCCTGCAACATGGAGTGCACGACCAGGGAAAGCCCCACCAGCACCGCGACGATCGGCACGATCCATACCAGCGAAACGCTGAAACGGCGGGTTTTGACAGGGGCCTGGCCAGGGGTTTGCGGCCCATCAGTGGCTTGCGACTTCATCCATGACCTCCTCGTTTGGGTTATCCCGCTCTTCTTTATCCCAGATCAGGCGTGGGTCGAAACTCATTGCCGACAGCATGGTGAACACCACCACCAGGCCAAAGAACAGAATGCCCGGGCGCGGTTCGATATCGGCCAGGGCTTGAAACTTCACCAGTGAGGCCACCAGGGCGACCACGATCACATCGAGCATCGACCAGTAACCGATGAGTTCGACGAAACGGTACAGCGTCGAGCGCTGCTTACTCGCCCATTGGCTGTCGCGTTGAACGGTCACCAGCAACAGCGTCAGGGCGACGAACTTGATGCCCGGCACCGCGATGCTGGCGATGAAAATAATCAGGGCAATGTCCCAGGCGCCGTGCTGCCAGAACTCGATCACACCGCTCATGATCGTGCTATCGGCGCCGTTGCCTACCATCTTGGTGTTCATTACGGGTAGCAGATTAGCCGGGAAGTAAAATGCCAGGGCCGTGAACATGTAGGCCCAGGTCCGGGCCAGTGAGTTGGTTTTGCGCCGATGCAGCGGCGCGCCGCACCGTGTGCATTCGTGAGGTTCATCGGTCATGTCGCAGGCCAGGCCGCAGCTATGACACAGGCACAGGTTGAGTTCACTCGCCAGCGGGGGCCGGTTCATAAGGTGTCCCATAGATCACGGATGTCGCGCCCGGCAATGCGGATCATCATCAGACTGAGAATGGCCAGGGCAAACAGGCCGATGCCGGGCAGCACGTCCAGCAATCCGGCGAGTTTGATCACCGCGACCATCGCCCCCAGCAGGCAGACCTCCAGCATGCTCCAGGGCCTGAGGGTTTCCAGCCAGCGCATGCAGAACTTGAAGCCGGGCGAGCGCCGGTGGGCAAGGGCGAAGCTCAGCACCCAGATGAGCAGCACCAGCTGGAAAATCGGCGCGATGATCATCGAGATCGCCGCCACCATGGCGATGAAAGTGATCGGCCCCAGACTCAGGGCCAGCACCGAATCCCAGAGTGTTGCGCTGTTTTTAAGGCCTTTGAGGCTGATGCTCATGACGGGATAGAAGTTGGCGAAAATCCACAGCATCAACGCGGTGAAGGTCAACGCCAGACGTTGTTCCACCGTCAGGCCGTTATAGCGCTGAAGCACACCGCCGCAGCGCGTACAGAGGGTTTTCTGATGTTTGGCGAGCGTGACTTTTTGATACACGCAGTCGCAGTGCTCGCAGATGATCAGTGATTCAGTCGTAGCCATGGGGCGGGCTCGAAAGGAGGCTGGAAAGTCAGAGCACTCCCTCAATATAGAAGCGCCTCGCGATAGAGCAAATCGAAAGGCTCAAACTACTGCTTGCTCGCGAAGGCGGCCTGTCAGGCAACCAGCGCCTTACTGATCACCCCAGCAGTTCGCGCAGGCGATACCAGAACATGCCGAGGGCCAGCAGCGGAGAACGCAGCATGGGCCCACCGGGAAAGGTCATGTGCGGCACCGCGCTGAACACGTCAAAGCCCCGACTGTGTCCGACGTGGATCGCTTCGCCCAACAGCTTTGCGCACCAGTGGGTCACGTTCAGGCCATGACCGGAGTAACCCTGGGCGTAAAACACGTTCGGGTGCTGGCTCAAGCGCCCGACCTGTGGGAAGCGATTGGCGCTGATGCCAATCTTGCCGCCCCATTGATAGTCGATGCGCACATTGGCCAGTTGCGGGAAGACCTTGAGCATGTGCGGGCGCATGTAAGCTTCGATGTCCGCCGGATCGCGCCCGGAATAATGGCAGGCGCCGCCAAACAGCAAACGTCGGTCCGCCGAGAGCCGGTAGTAATCCAGGCCGACTTTCTGGTCGCAGAGCGCCAGATTCTGCGGGATCAATTGCGCAGCCTGTTCGGGCGTCAACGGCTCGGTGGCGATGATGTAGCTGCCGGCCGGGAGAACCTTGCCGCTAAGCTTCGGTTCGAGCTCTTCCAGGTGCGCGTTGCACGCCAGCACCAGACTGCCGGCGCGCACCGTGCCGCCGGCACAGCGAACCTGCACGGTGCTGCCATGGATCAACTCCAGCACCGGGCTCTGCTCGAAGATCTGCACGCCTAAGGATTGCGCCACTAGCGCTTCGCCAAGGACAAGATTGAGCGGGTGCAAGTGACCTGAGCCCATATCGACGAGACCACCGGCATACACGCCTGAGTTCACCACTTGCTGCCGGATCTGCTCCGGCCCGACGAGTCGGGTTTCGTGGGCGTAACCCGATTCGGCAAGGCCTTGCTGCTCAGCCTTGAACGCCGCGAACTGCGCTTTAGTATTGGCCAGTTCACAGAACCCCCAGCGCAGGTCGCAATCAATCCCGTGCTCACGAATGCGGTTACCCACAAGCGCTACCGATTCGACGCCTGCACGCTCAAGGTAACGCACGCCTTCTTCGCCGACATGACGGGCAAAACCGCTGACGTCATGGCCGACACCGCGGATCAACTGACCACCGTTGCGCCCGCTGGCCCCCCAACCGATCCGTCGGCCTTCCAGCAGGATCACCGAGAGCCCGCGCTGCGCCAGTTCGATCGCCGTGTTAACGCCGGTAAAGCCGCCACCGATCACACAGACATCGGCTTCAAGATCCGCGGCCAGTGCAGGGTAGGGCGCCATTCCATTGGCTGACGCCGCGTAATAGGAACGGGCATGTTCGTTGCTGTACTGATTCATTGGTTGGACTTCACTTTGCTCCAGGAACGGGTCATCAAACGCATGATTGCCTGGGGCGGGGTGGTGGAAATGTAGAGCTTGTCGAGGACTGCCTGAGGCGGATAAACCTCAGGGTTATTGACCAGCTCAGGGTCCATGTCTTGCTTGGACGCCGGGTTCGGGTTGGCGTAACCGACCGACGCGCTGACCTTGGCAATCACTTGTGGGTCCAGCAAGTAGTTGATAAAGGCGTGTGCTTCTTTCTGGTTGCTGGCGTCTGCGGGAACCGCCAACAGGTCGAACCACAAGTTACTGCCTTCCTTGGGAATCGCGTAGGCGATGTTCACGCCGTTCTTGGCTTCCTTGGCCCGGTTCGCGGCCTGGAACACGTCACCCGAGTAACCGAAAGCCACGCAGATGTCGCCGTTGGCCAAATCTGAAACGTACTTCGAGGAGTGGAAGTAGGTGATGTAAGGACGGATGGCCAACAGCTTGGCTTCAGCCTTCTTGTAGTCCTCAGGGTTTTCGCTGCGCGGGTCCATGCCCATGTAATTGAGAACGGCCGGGAACACCTCATCGGCCGAATCCATCATCGATACGCCGCACTGACTGAGTTTTTTCAGGTTCTGCGGTTCGAAAAACACCGCCCAGGAGTCGATACGGTCAATGCCCAGCACTTGCTTGACCTTGTCGACGTTGTAGACGCTGACCGTTGGCTGAGCCTGCGCAACGGCGCTGAACAGTAGCGCCAGGGCGACTGGAACCACGGATTTCAATAGACGCATTCGACACCTCTTGTAGTTATTGGATTCTTCCGGAGTTTCTTTGGTGTTCTTGCGGCCGTCATCGCGAGCATGCTCGCGATGACGGCCCTCACGGGCGGCGCAGATCTCAGACGCTGAGCAGCAGGAACTCACGCTCCCACGAGCTGATCACGCGCTTGAAGTTCTCGTGTTCCGCTCGCTTGACCGCTACATATCCGCGAACGAATTTGCTGCCCAGATAACGCCCGATGGTTTCGCATTCTTCCATCTGCGTCAGAGCGTCTTCGATGGTGATCGGCAGGCGCAGGTTGCGGCGTTCGTAGGCGCGACCTTGCACCGCAGCACTCGGCTCGATGCGTTCAACCATCCCCAGATACCCGCACAACAGGCTCGCTGCGATGGCCAGATAAGGGTTGGCATCGGCGCCCGGCAAACGGTTTTCCACGCGCATTGCGTCTGGCGTGGAGGTCGGCACACGCAGGCCAACGGTACGGTTTTCTTCGCCCCATTCGACGTTTACCGGCGCCGATGTGTCCGGCAGGAAGCGGCGGAACGAATTGACGTTCGGCGCGAACATCGGCAGCACTTTGGGGATGTACTTTTGCAGGCCGCCGATGTGGTGCAGGAACAGCTCGCTCATCTGCCCGTCGGCATCGGCAAAGATCGGCTGGCCGGTGGCGATGTCCACCACGCTTTGGTGGATATGCATGGCGCTGCCGGGTTCATCGCCAATCGGCTTGGCCATGAAGGTCGCGGTGACGTTGTGCTTGAGCGCCGCTTCGCGCAGGGTGCGCTTGAACACGGTGATCTGGTCGGCCAGGTCCAGTGCGTCGCCATGACGGAAGTTGATTTCCATCTGCGCCGGGCCGTCTTCGTGGATCAAGGTATCGAGGTCCAGGCCCTGGAGCTCGCACCAGTCGTACACGTCTTCAAACAGCGGATCGAATTCGTTGGCAGCGTCGATGGAAAACGACTGACGACCACTTTCCGCACGGCCCGAACGCCCCAGCGGTGCCTTGAGCGGCAAGTCCGGGTCTTCGCAGCGCTGGGTCAGGTAGAACTCCATTTCCGGCGCGACAATCGGTCGCCAGCCTTTTTCGGTGTACAGCTGCAGGACCTTTTTCAGCACGTTGCGCGGTGACAGCTCGATCGGGTTGCCGAACTTGTCGAAGGTGTCGTGAATCACGATGGCGGTGGGCTCGATGGCCCATGGGATCACGTACACCGCGTCGGAGACGGGCTTGCACACCATGTCGATGTCGGCCGGGTCGAGCAGGTCGTAGTAGATGTCGTCGTCGACAAAGTCCCCGGTTACCGTTTGCAAAAGCACACTTTCCGGCAGGCGCATGCCTCGCTCATGCAGGAACTTGTTGGTGGGTGCAATTTTGCCGCGTGCAATGCCGGTCAAGTCGCTGACCACACACTCGACTTCGGTAATCTTGTGATCTTTCAGCCACGTGAGCAGCTGATCGAAAGGGACATTCATAAAGACCTCGTTATTGGTTTTATTAACGCCGGGGAGGCTGGTTTCATCCACCACACACTTCCCCTGTGGCGCGTTGACGACTATCTTGGGCGAGCCTTGACGTTCCATCTATCCACTTTCAGCAGCACCAAAACGCACCAAACGAGTGCGTAAGGTCACCCATGACAACGTGCAATCCTCTTCAAGTCCAAGCGTTCGACACCGCCGATGTCGCCGAGCAAATCCGCGCCACACCGGGTTGGGTGCAGCATTACCAGCAGATGTCACCGGGGCATTTCGCCGGGCGCGTACGCTACCTGGACCTGCAAGGCGTGGAGATTTACGAGGAACAGATGAACACGCGGGTCGAGCAGAATTTCAGCGCGCCCGAAGGCTCGCTCGCGTTCTGTTTCGACCGCAGCGACAACGCGCTCTATGTGTTGAATGGTGAGAGCCGCAACATCTGGATCACCCCGGAGAACTACCAGGAAATCGCCGTGGTGTTTGGTCCGGAGTTTGTGCAGCGTCACGGTTTGAACGTGGCCAGGCTCGAAGGCCTGTTCATGGCGCCACTGAATTCGGGGCAAAACGCGTTGTTCAGTCGCTGGCTCAGCGGGACGTTGACCCGACTGGCGCAGACGCTCGATCCGCCGAGCAAGGAGGCGTTGACCCAGCAGTTGCTGGAAGACTGCCTCTACATCCTCGACAACGCGTGTGTTTGCCTTGATCGCGGCGGTTTACAGCGCCGCGCCGAAGAGCGTGCAGTGATGAAACGCATCGGTGAATGGGCGGCTGACACCCCGGAAGAGACCCTGAATCTGCTTGAGCTTTCGCAGGTTGCGGGGGTTTCACTGCGGCAGTTGCAGCATGCGTTCAAGGCGTATACCGGGATGACCCCGACCCATTGGCTGCGTTTGCGCCGACTCAACAGCGCACGCCGCGAATTGCTCAGTCGCACAGCGACGGACACCACCGTTGCCGAAGTGGCAATGCACTGGTCGTTCTGGCATTTGGGGCGATTTTCCAGCAGTTATCGCGCGTTGTTCAACGAACTTCCCAGTCAGACGCTCGCCCGCAACCCCCGTGGCGCAACAGGTCGCGGGTAAGCCGGGGACACGTCAGCGCGGCTTTGTGGCTTTCGTCGATTTGCTGTTGCCCGGCATGTGCAGGTAAGCCATCACGCTTTCGGTCAGCTCGGTCGCCAACTTGACGGCTTCCTTGTTGCGCGCCATCACGCCCGCCACCAGGCCTTCGATCAAGGCGAGCACCGCGATGTTGGAACTGGTCAATACCGGATGGTCAGCGGGAGCAAACAGCACGTGTTCGGCAATGCTGGTGAGCGGCGAGGCGGGTGAGTCGGTGATTGCCAGCACCGTGGCGCCACGCTCATTGGCGAAACGGGCGAGTTGCAGGGTGTCGAGGGAATAGCGCGGCAGGGAGATCGCCAGCAACACATCCTGATCGGTAATCGCGGCCAGACGGTAAGCGGCGTTTTCGTTGCCGCCCTCCATGCTGATGGCGGTGGCGTCGGCGCAGAATGGCATCAGGGTCGAGGCGGCGAGGCCGGCGAAGTAGACGCTGTTGCCAAAGCCCAGGATGTAGATTTTGCGAGCCTGGGTCAGGCGGGTCACGAACGCTTCAAAGGTGTCTGCATGGTTGTTGGTCGCCGCCGTGGCGAGGTTGCTGCTGGCGCTCTGGATTTGCTCATGCAGGCCAAACGCGCCGCCAGGACGATGCGCCAGTTCGTTGCGCAGTTTGTCGACCGGCGACACCATCTGCTGCAATGTCGCGACCAGTTCGGCTTTCATGCCGGTGTAGCCACCCAGGTTCAGGGCCTTGGCCAAACGGTTGACCGCCGCTGGCGAGGTGGACGTTTCGTGGGCCATCTCCTCGATGGTCAGCGTCGCAGCCCTCAGCGGGTGACGCAGGATAAAGTCCGCCACCTTGCGCAGTGACGGCTGCAAATCGCCAACGATCTCCGCCAGTTTGCGCATAACCGGTGCGGCATAGACCGTGGTGTTTTTCGATGGGGTCGGCATATCCGGCTCAACATTTCCTGAGGGTTGGAGAAGGGGTGGCACAAGGTTGGCTGGAGTGTATCCGAAGCCAACCGTTGGTGTGCAACGCTTGCCAAGGGGCGGTGATCAGGCCGGTCGAGCCGTAACGCAGTCCCTGTAGCAGCTGGCGAAGCCTGCGTTCGGCTGCGCAGCAGTCGTGAAACCTGACCGCGCGGTAGTCCTGAAGAACCGCATCGCCTGATTTCACGACTGCTACGCAGCCGAACGCAGGCTTCGCCAGCTGCTACAAAGTATGCGTTGCAACTGAAATGGCTTAACTGACTGGCATTAGGCTGGGCGGGTTATTTCAAGCTCCCGGCAAGAAACTGCTGGAGGCGTTCGGACTGTGGGTTGACCAGCACTTCGCGCGGGTCGCCACGTTCTTCGACCTGACCCTTGTGCAGGAACACCAGTTGATTGGAGACCTCGCGGGCAAAGCCCATTTCGTGGGTCACGACCACCATGGTGCGGCCTTCGAGGGCGAGGTCCTGCATGACTTTCAGCACTTCGCCGACTAGCTCAGGGTCGAGTGCCGAGGTCGGCTCATCGAACAGCATCACTTCCGGCTCCATGGCCAGCGCGCGGGCAATCGCCACACGCTGCTGCTCGCCGCCCGACATATGGGCCGGCCAGGCGCCCATCCGGTGTGCAACACCGACTTTGTTCAGGTAGTGCTCGGCCTTTTCCCGGGCTTCTTTTTTGCTGATGCCCAGCACATGCACCGGGGCTTCCATGACGTTTTCAAGGGCGCTCATGTGCGACCACAGGTTGAAGTGCTGGAACACCATCGACAGCCGCGAACGCATGCGTTGCAACTGTTTTGGTTCGGCAGCCTTGAGCCCGCCGAGTTTGTTGGTCACCAGTTTCAATTGTTCGCCGTTGAGCACGATGTTGCCGGCGTTGGGCTGCTCCAGCAGGTTGATGCAGCGCAAGAAGGTGCTTTTGCCCGAGCCGCTGGAGCCGATGAGACTGATCACGTCACCGGCTTTCGCTTCCAGGGACACGCCCTTGAGCACTTCGTGGCTGCCGTAGCTTTTGTGTAGATCCTGAACTTCAAGTTTGTACATGGTTTTTATTCTCTTGGATCAGTCGCTGAGCAAGCGACCTTGGCGAATAAGGCGGGTGCCGGCGACTTTGGCCAGCCACAAACCGGGCTGGGCAAAGCGCAGGCGTTCTCGGGCATAGAGGATGCCGTCGGTGCTGGCGCGCACGATGCTGTGGCGATCGGTCAGCGGATCCAGCACTTCGAACAGCGGATCACCCACCCTGACCCGGGCACCCAGCGGTTGCAGAAAACTCACCACACCCGGATGCGGCGCATAGGCGTACTGCGCGCCGGCAAACGGCGTCGCTTCACAACAGGTCGTTGGCGCTGCTGGCCAGTCACCGCTGATCAGGCCTTGCTCGGCGAGATAGCCAAGAATGGCCTCGGCACTATCGACACATTGTTCGCGTTCGGTGTCGGCCATGCCGCGCAACTCGATGGTGGTGGCTACACAGGCCAGTGGAATATCGGCTTCAGGAAACAGCTCGGCCAACTGCAACCAAGGGATCGCACAGGCCTCATCGAAGGCACTGCCGCCCGCACCCTCGGCCAGCAATGCGGCACCGGCCCCGAGTCGAGCGGCCAACGAACGCAATCGCGGCCAGTTTTGCGGCATGGCGTAAAGCAGCATGATCGACTCGAAATCGCAGTGCAGGTCCAGCACCAGATCGGCATCACAGGCATGTTGCAGCAACAGGCGGCGCAAGCCATCGAGTTCAGACGTCGGTGGTGGCATGTCGGCGAGGACATCGGCCATGGCCCGGCGGATCAGAGCGGTGTTGCCGCCGGCATTGTCGCCCAGGTGGTCTTTCACCAGCGCCGCCACGGCGTCGGTCAGCTCCGGGAAATCCCGATTGAAATTCTTCCCGCTGGAGAACTCGAAGCGCCCCTGATGGGTGGCCTGGAACATCTGGGCGATGCCAATCGGATTGGCCATTGGCACCAGCTCGATCACTCCGTTCAGGCGACCTTGTTCTTCCAGCACCCGCAGACGTCGTTTGAGTTCAACCGCCACGCGCATCCCCGGCAGCTCATCAGCGTGCAAGGACGCCTGGAGGTAAGCCTTGCGCGGTCCGCTACCAAAGCGAAACAGCGACAGTTTCCGTTCAGTGCCCGAAGCACTCCACGGCAACAGGTATTCAATGTGCTCCATAACAGCTCCTTAGTGCTTGCGCGGTGCCAGGTACGCCAGCCAGCGACGCTCGGCTAGCTTGAACAGGCGAACCAGGATGAAGGTCAGGGCCAGGTAGATGAGGCCGGCCGTGATGAACGCCTCGAACGGCAGGTAGAACCGCGAACTGACCGTACGCGCGGCACCGGTGATGTCCACCAGCGTGACAATCGATGCCAGGCTGGTGGTTTGCAGCATCATCAGCACTTCGTTGCTGTACTGCGGCAACGCCCGGCGCAAGGCCGACGGCAGCAGAATGCGGCGGTACAAGGTAAAGCGCGACATGCCCATGGCTTTGGCGGCTTCGATCTCACCATGAGCCGTGGACTTCAAACTGCCGGCCAGCAGTTCCGCGCTATAGGCACTGGTGTTGATCGCAAACGCCAGGCAAGCACAAAAGGTTGCGCTGGACAGGTACGGCCAAAGCGCGCTTTCACGTACCGCTGCGAACTGCGCCAGGCCGTAATAGATCAGGAACAATTGCACCAGCATCGGCGTGCCGCGAATCACGTAGGTGTAGAGCCAGGCCGGGAAGCTGATCAGGGCCGATCGGGACACCCGCATCAATGCCAACGGAATCGCCAGCACCAGGCCGAAGGCCAGGGAAATCAGCAGGACTTTGAGGGTCAACAAGGCGCCATTGAAATACAGCGGCAGGTTTTCCCAGATCAGGTTGTAGTCGAGAATCATGGGGTTGCTCCCAATCACAATTCGGCGGCTTTGATGCCGACCGAGTAGTGTTTTTCCAGGTAACGCAGGACCAGCAATGACACGCTGGTCAGCATCAGATAAAGCGCCGCCACCGCGAGGAAAAACGTAAACGGCTCATGGGTGGCGTCCGCTGCGTTCTTGGCTTTGAACATCATGTCCTGCAAGCCGATCACCGAGATCAACGCGGTGGATTTGGTCAGCACCAACCAGTTGTTGGTGAACCCCGGGATGGCGAAACGAATCATCTGCGGCACCAGAATCCGCCAGAACACCTGGGCGCCACTCATGCCATACGCCACGCCGGCCTCACCCTGACCTTTAGGGATCGCCATAAACGCGCCGCGAAAGGTTTCCGAGAGATAGGCGCCAAAAATGAAGCCCATGGTGCAGACGCCAGCAATAAAGGGGTTGATGTCGATGTAGCGGGTGTAACCGAGTGCCAGGGCGATGCGGTTCACCAGATCCTGGCCGCCGTAGAAGATCAGCAGGATCAGCACCAGGTCAGGAATACCGCGAATCAGGGTGGTGTACCCTTCGCCCAGCATCGCCAGCCATTTGAGCGGCGACAACCGAAAGGCCGCGCCGATCAGACCCAAAGCAATCGCCATGCTCATGGAGGTCAGGGCCAGGTTAATGGTCAGCCAGGCGCCATCGAGAATGCTCGATCCGTAGCCGTGAAGCATGATGAAGTTCCTCAAACGAGCGCCGAGAGGCGCGCGAGACAAGCCCAAAACGGCGCCCGCAAGGGGCCGGCGCCAGGGTCTGGGGTAAAGGCTTATTCGCCGTAAATATCGAACGCGAAGTACTTGGCCATCACTTGCTGGTACTTGCCGTTGGCACGGATGGCGTCGATCGCTGTACTCAGACGAGCAACGTTCACGCTGTCGCCTTTACGCACCGCGATCCCGGCGCCTCGGCCGAAGTATTTCGGGTCGCTGATGTCCGGTCCAACCAGCGCGAAGCCTTTGCCTGCTGGCGTTTTAATGAAGCTCTCGTCGGTGTTGACGATGTCGGCGAGCGTGGCGTCCAGACGACCCGACGCCAGATCGAGGAAGGCTTCATTTTGTGAGCCGTAGCGCACCACTTCGACCCCGGCCTTTTCCAGCTGCTCGGTGGCGAAACGGTCGTAAGTCGATGAGCGTTGCACCCCGACTTTTTTGCCCTTTAGATCAATCAGCGGGTCGTTGATCACGTTGCCGGCCTTCATCGCGAACTTGCCGGGTGTGTGGTAGTACTTTTTGCTGAAGTCGACCGACTTCATACGGTCTTCAGTGATCGACATCGACGACAGCACGGCATCGATCTTGCGCACTTTCAGCGACGGAATCATGCCGTCGAATTCCTGGATGACCCACTCGCATTTGACCTTCATTTCTTCGCACAGGGCGTTGCCGATGTCGTAGTCGAAACCACTGACGTTGCCCTCCGGCGTCTTGAAAGAGAAGGGCGGGTAGGCGGCTTCGATACCGATACGCAGGCTGTCTTCGTCGGCGTGAGCCAACAGGCTTGCGGCGCACAGTGCCAGAGCACCTAGAAGTTCTGTCTTGTTCATATTGTTGACTCCTTGGAGGGGCGTTGGGGTGGTACAGGCCATCCGATCTGGCGCGGTGGATCAGTCCTGATGATTTTGTGTGGCTATAAATGACATGTTTTATTTCATATTGCAACGCTATGAAAATAAACGTGTCACTCGATGGCGCAAAAATTCACAACGAATCCGTGTGATCACGAGCTCGTTCAGGCGCCAGGCAGGCTATTGATGGGCATTACGCGGGGGGAACAGGCTTGGCCAATTCGATGCCGGCCGCACTCAATCGCTTCAGGATCTCAAACAGCAGATCGCTCTTGGTCGCACTGACAATCCTTGGGCTGCTGACATAGCCGGTGATGGTCAATGTGATGCCTTCAGGGCTCAGATTGCTGAATCGGACAACGGGGGCGGGTTTTTCGAGGATGGTTTCATGCTCGTGATAGGTGGTGTACAGCAGATTTTTGACTTGCTCGGGATCGATATCCAGAGGGAACACCAATTCGAGTGTGGCCACCCCTTGGGCGCTGCCACCCATGGTCACATTGCGCAGGTTCTGGGAAATAAGCTGCGAATTGGGCACGATCACGATCGAACGGTCACTGAGCTGTATCTCGGTGGCCCTGACATTGATCCGCCGGATATCGCCTTCGACCCCGCTGATGCTGATCAAGTCGCCGACCTTGACCGGACGCTCGGTGAGCAGGATTAGCCCGGATACGAAGTTCTTGACGATCTCCTGTAAACCGAAACCGATCCCCACCGATAACGCACTGACGATCCAGGCCAGGTTTGTCCATTTGACGCCCAAGGAAGACAACGCCAGCAGAATGACCAGCGCGTACCCGATATTACTGAACAGGGTGCTCAGTGACGCCCCCATGCCGGGGTCCATATCGGTTTTCGGCAGGAACTCGTTATCCAGCCATCTGCTCAGCGATCGAATCAGGTAAATGCCGATCAACAGTGCGAGGACCGCATTCAACAGATTGCCCGGAATGATGTTCAGCTTGCGCAAGCCATCGCCGCCGAGGATCGCTGAAACCCTGTCAGTCAGCTGTCCAAAAGTCGCTCCAACCCCTCCCACAAACGTTGTAATCGCGGCAATCAACAGTAAGGCCGCTCTGCCAATACCCGACACAACAACCTCGATTTGTTCAAGCCGCACGTCGCCGATACCCAGCAGCTGTTTGATCGCCTTGCCGCTTGGGTGCCTGGGCGAAAACAGGTAATCACACAGGTCCCTGAACAACTGCGTCAGCAAATAGAAGCTGGCAATAACGATATAGAGCCAGACAATTTCGTAAGTGATGAAACGGGCCAGGGAGATGTAACCGACCAGCAGGCCAAAAATCGAGATCAACATGGCGATACTGACGCCGGTATAAACCAGCCCCGCCAGCGTAGTACCTGACTCAGGGTGTTCCCCGGCAATGACCATCGCTCGGCGGGTTCTACTGACGCGTATCAATAGCGCACCCATAATCATGATGACGACTAACGACACGACGCCCCGGCTGAAGAGAACCACCTGCGAACTCATACCCGTCGCATTGGTGACTTGTACCAGTGAGATGAGTATCAGCATTGATCCGGCCAGCAGCGCCGGAAAAGGGCTTATTGCAACTGCCACTTCATCGGCGATGCCAGGCAACCGCCATGAGGGATTGCGTTTAGACAGCAGGGCCCGACTCAGGCCGATGATCAGGGCGCAGGCGTAAGCGACTTTTTCGACATCGTCGAAGTAACCTTCCAGTGGCTGCGGCAATGGTTGCAGGCGGGTAGCCGCGGCGGAGATGAGCTGTATTGCACAACCCGCACTCAGCATCGTGGCAACTACCGTCGCTATCGCCAATGAACTTCTGCGCAGGCGACCTTCCGGTACTCGATGGATGCAGATCCAGGTCAAACCACGTTCAGCCAGTCTTCGCCCTGTCGTCCAGAAGGCCAGGGCCAATACTAACAACGTGACGGTCGTGGCACGCCGGCCGGGTTGCCAGACGGACTGAATGACACTGTTGGACTGCTCGATCAAAAACCTCAGACGGTTTGTATCCTCCTCCAGTGGAGAGAACAGCGGTAACCAGAACCGGGGGTTGAGGAGGCTGGCGGTTCGCTGGGCCAGTTCGGTTTCCAGTTGGGTGCGCCGAATGCTGGCGATCTGAGTGATGAGGTTAGTCGCGCCTTCTTTGATGGCCTGCAATATCTTGAGATCGCCATCCACCTTGTCTTTTTGTGCAGTGAGATAAGACCTCTGTTTCACTAGATCGGACTTTTCCACGGCAAGGCTGGTGTTGGATGCCGTCCCGAGAACACTGAGTTGCGCTTGCAGTTGCACCTGCTCGGGAAGTAACAAGGTCGCCAACTTGTCCGCATCACTGAAGAGCAACTGAACGTTGTCCTGAAAGCCTACCAACTGGGTGTAGTTACTGGTCAGTGACACCTGCTGTTTAAGTTCATCCAGCCTTAATTGCAGGGCTTCCAGTTCGCTTTTTGACACCGTCGCGGTAGCGCTGGCCTCACTGCTGCCTGGCGCATTGGGTAGTTCGTCCGCCGACAGTTCGCCGATGTTCGCCCCCATCAGCGCAAACACAATGAATATGAGTAATTTCAATGCGGGACGCATAGGCATGCCTCCAGCGGCTTTAGCCATTCAGGTTAGGTCATGGCGTGTGCTGGCGCGAAAAATTGTTCCGCATGCTGACCAGTAGTAGGGAAGGGGGGCGGGTGAGAAGGGGTGATCTACAATCTTTTATGCTGAATTACGCTCAGGATCACGAGGTGTGACGTATTGAGCTGTCGGAGGTCATTATGAAAAGGTTGTCATCCATTAGCCTGTGCATCGCACTGGCGGTTTCCTCGACCCAGGGGTGGGCGGAAACGGTCGTGCCGATGAAAGGGCAGAGTTCGCAACAAACCCAGGCGGACATGACCGAATGCCACAACATCGCGGCCAGTCAGAGCGCCTCGACTGCATCGACTTCTTCCGGTGGAAGGCTGAAAGGGGCCGCTGTGGGCGCTGCCGCCGGTGCCGCCGGGGCGCAAGTACGCGGACGTCAGCATGACGAGTTTTATGATCGCGTCGACGATAACGTCAAGCAGGACTATCGCCAGAATCGCGCCAAGGAAACCGCCGCGGCAGGAGCGGTCGTCGGAGGCTCGCGTCAGCGTCAGGAGCGCCGGGCGCAAGAGAAAACCAGCGCTGCGACCAGTTCAACGGCCTATACCAGTTGCCTGCAAGGGAAGGGGTATCAGGTTAACCCTTGAACGTCATTTGGCCGCCGTTGATCGAGCAGATGAACCATCAGGCAGGCATACAGCGTCACGAGGATGAACAAACCCATGCGGATGGCGAACGCTGTGTAAACGTCCTTGCCTGCGGCGCTGTCCTGTACCGACTGCCCCAACAGGATGATCAGCGTGATCAGGGTATTGAGCCAAAACCCCGGGGTAAACCGCGTCGGGCTCAGGGCATAGAGTTTGCGCGCCAGCACCAGGCCGAACAGCAGCATCCACAGAAAGAACATCCACAAATGCACAAACAGACTGAGGGCACTCCAGAAGAGAATCGCCAACAGGCCTGCGAGCAAAGTTGAACCGAGCAGTTCGCGACCGGCGATGCGGGCATTCGTCGTGGAGCTTTGCTGACCCAGGCCGACGGACTTCAGGATGATCGGCAGATAACTGGCCGGGTCGATCAGCGCCAGCAGGAATGCCGGCAACACGATCAGGGTGGCACGCAGCGCAATCCGACTGACTTCCTCTTCCGGCAGAGGTGGGGCAGGGGGCGGTGAAGGGGCATTGGGTGGATCAGGGAATAACCCATGACTGAACGCCACGACGACAACGGCGAGCAGCAAACCCTTGACCAGTGCGCCGATGACCGTCGCCGCCAGATCGAAGTCGGCGATACCGGCCGAGGGAATCATCGTCAGGCCAATCACCACGAAGGTCATGATCAATGCGTTGCCACCCCGCAGGCCAAAGCGGAACGCAAGGAACAGACCAATGCTGATCAATAGCACGCCGCTGACGGGGTAATAACGCAGGACCGGGATCAACAGCAGGCCGATGCCGGTGGTCAACATGGCGGCCAGTGCGAGAACCAGTCCGGCCTTGAACGGCAGCGGGCGATTGACCGAGGCCAGCAACAGCAGGCAAAGCACCGGCGCCAAAAAAGGAATCGGCAAGCCCAGGCCGAAACTGGCGGCGAGGCTCAACGCCGTGCCGGTGGCCAGGCGCAGTGCCCGTTGATCCCGCGGCGTGCGCCGAGTCGACATACCCTTAATAGGCATAGCTCAGCCAGCTCATGAACCCCACAAACACATGGCCGAGTGGGTTCAGCGGATTACCCTCGGTGGGGAAGGCCATGACTTCGGCCTGCCCACCGGCACGGATCCCCCGACTGTCACGCAACGTGCTCAACGAGTCTGGCGAAAACTCGATAATCACCGGAAAACGCTGGGCCGGCCGCAACCAGTCGCGGCTGTTCTGCACGCTGGGCAAGGTGCCAGGGGCGGGTGTCTGCCCCACGCTGACGCCGTAACCGACGCTGCGCACGCGCCCCTCGAAGACCTCGCCCGGCAGCGCATCCAGAACAATCGAAACCGGCGTGTCGAGCTTCACCAGACCGAGGTTGTTCTCGGTCATGTCCGCACTGATCCACACATCATGAATGGCGATCAGGGTCATGACCGGGCTACCGGCAGCGGCGAATTGCCCTGTGTCAGTACGCAGATCCGTAATCAGCCCGGCCGAGCGAGCGCGAATCTGCGTATTGGACAGATCCAGTTCGGCTTTGGACAACGCCGTGGCGGCACTGCGCAGCAAGGCGTTGTCTTCCTCGCTGCCACCTTCCTGCTCACGCGCGCGCTGCACTTCGGCGCGGGCAGCGGCGACCTTACTCACAGCCTGCTCGCGGTTGGCGCGAGACACTTCGAGCAGACGTACGGAAATGGTGCCGGGGTCTTCGCGATACAAACCCTCAAGACGCTGATTGTCCTGGCGCGCCTTGAGCTCGTTGGCCTGGGCGGCCCGCAAATTGGCTTGCGCCGAGGCAATGCCGGCGGTGCTCGCACCGATTTGTCGGCGGGTCGATTCAAGGTCGGCGCGCGCACGGTCGACGGCAATCTGGTACGGCTGTGGGTCCACCTCGAAAAGGATTTCGCCGGCCTTGACGTCCTGGTTGTTGCGCACGTTCACCCGAACCACGCGGCCCGCCACTTCCGAGGCGACCGGAATCACAAAGGCACCCACCCGGGCCTGTTGTGTATAGGGTGTGAAACGATCCGCCAGCAGGTACCAGGCCAGGCTCAACAGGATCAGTAATAGCACCCACTTGATGCCTTTTTTCGCCGGGTCGGCGGCCGGTTCTGGCGCCTGGGTGACAGGTGTCTCGGGCGTGGGCTGGGCGGCTTCACTCATTGGTCTTTTACCTTGTAAGACATTGGAATGGCAGGCTGAGCAGTGGAGGGTTCTTCCAGCAGATCGCCCCAGTCGGTGCGTTTTTCCATTTGCTGGCGGGTGGTCGGATCAACTTTCGGCTGGGCGCTGTACCAGCCACCGCCCACGGCTTTGTACAAGGCAATGACATTGCTGACGGCATTGCTGCGGGCGACCAGATAATTGTCCTGTTGTTCGAGCAAGGCGCGCTGCGCATCCAGCACCCGCTGGAAGTCCGAATAACCTTCGCGATACTGCGCGCTGGCCAGCACCAGCGAACGTTTTGCGGCCACTTCAGCCTGACGCAGGATGCCTTCGCGCTCCAGGGATTTGATCAAGCCATAGGCCGCATCGTCTGCCTCGCGTGCCGCCTGGCGAACCTTGTCGCGGTAAGCCTCGATCAGCTGCTGTAACCGCGCATCCTGCACGCGCACGTTGTTGCTGATCTGGCCGTGATCAAACAGATTCCAGCGCAGGCTGGGGCCGCCGATCAAATCCAGATTCCGGGGCGTGCCACTGAGCGTGTCGGTGGACCAGACGATGCTGCCCAGCAAGGTCAGCGACGGATAGAAATCGCTCTCGGCCACACCGATCAGCGCTGACTGGGCGGCGACATTAAGCTCGGCGGCGCGCACGTCGGGCCGACGCAGCAGCAGGTTGGCCGGTACATCTTGCAAAACGGCACGGTCGACCAGCGGGATCAGTCCCATGTTCTCGACCAGTTGCGGCAGTGCGCCGGGCGGCTGACCAATCAACACCGCCAACGCATTGCGGGTCCGTTGCAACTGGTCTTCGAAATTGGGGATGGTGCTCAACGTGCCCAGGTACTGGGTCCTGGCTTGTTGCAGGTCGAGCTCGGCAGTCTGGCCACTGTTGAAGAGCTTCTCGGTGATCTCGAAGTTGCGCTTTTGCTGTTTGGCGTTTTCCCGGGCGACACGCAAACGGGCTTCGGTGGTGCGCAACGAGAAATAGGTGTCGGCCACTTGCGCGCGCAGCAGTACGAGCACGTCTTCATAGTTGGCCTGGGCGGCGAAGTAGCTGGCATCGGACGACTCGATGGCGCGACTGAAGCGGCCCCAGAAGTCCAGCTCCCAACCGACGTCGAACCCCACGCTGTGTTGCCAGAAATGGCTGTCTCGCGGGTTGGTCCCGCCGGATTGCCTTCGGTTGAAGTAAAGACTGTCGACACTGGCTTGCTGCAGTTGGGGGTAAAGACCACTTTGAGCAATGCCGAGTTGGGCGCGGGCTTCCATGACGCGCAGGCCGGCGATTTTGAGGCTGGAGTTACGTGCATCCGACTCGGCAATCAATTGATCGAGGACCGGATCGGCGAAGACTTGCCACCACTGGCGAATGTCCGGGTTCGGGCTGCGTTGGCTGGATTGCTCGAGGGCAGGGGTGCTCCAGTGTTTGACCCATTCTTCACCGGGCGGCTGGAAATCCGGCCCAAGCCGTACGCAGCCACTGAGGCCGAGTACGCCAAGCAGCACGAACCGGCCACGCCAGTTCAGCAGGGTTGTATCTGGATGCATTACGCATTTCCCGACCAACAAAGATCACTGGAGCATAGCCGTCCAAATGAGCACACGGCTGCTACGCTTTTTAACGTGCCATCAAATCTACTGTGATCCGTTAGAAAGGTACGACGATTATGAATAACACCCCGGGTGTTGCTGAACCCCACTCAGCCGGTTGGCGCTTCAAGTTGGGAATAGTCATTATCTGCGTGATGCTGGTTTCCTGGCTGTTGGTGCCACTCGCAGCGGCAGCCGATGTGCCGGGCACAAAAATCGCTGCACTGACTGGCGTGCTGTTCATCAGCAACAAAATCCTGCTGATTCTCGCCATTGCCATCATGGGCAAGTCCGGATTCCAACAGTTAAAGCGTACCCTGTTCGGTTATGTGTCCAAACTTGCACCCAGCACGGACGTCGAAGTGGGCCCATGGCGTCATAGAATTGGCCTCGTGATGTTCTTCGTGCCGATGATTTCCTCCTTTCTTGAACCCTACGTCGACAACATTTGGCCGGGGCTCAGACCCAACCTCTGGCAAGTTCAAGCGCTGGGCGACCTCATGCTGATCGGTAGCTTTTTTGTATTGGGCGGGAATTTCTGGGAGAAAGTGCGCGCCTTGTTTATTCGCACCGCCCGTGTCGCAAACACGAGTGCGGCGTGAATGAATTTAGTGGGCGAGGGTAGTGAGTACTCGTGCATTCAAGCTCTAATGGCTAGCTCTACTAAAGAGCTATTTAGCATAGTTATTATTAATTATGAGCATTATGTTGATAGAGTATATGTATGCGCTGGTCGCTATTTCAAAGGCTGGAGGGCTCAAGCTACATGACGACCAACACCATTGATAAACCCATTCCCAGCGCTGGTTCTGTGATCGCAGCGCTGAACCTGGAACCCCACATGGAAGGCGGTTTCTACCGCAGGACCTTTCAAACCGATCACCACGCGATGGTCGAAACCGCTGGGGGTCGGCGCTACCTGATGACATCGATTTACTACTTGCTGACCAAGGATTCGCCAATAGGCCATTTTCATCTGAACCAATCGGACATCGTGCATTACTACCATGTGGGAGACGCGATTCAGTACAGCCTGATTTTTCCGGACGGCACATTAAAAACGGTTGTGATGGGCAGCGACATAATCGCCGGACAATGTCTGCAGTTGCATGTACCGGGCGGCGTCTGGAAAGCTTCGCAGCTTACAAGCGGACTGGCGGGATACGGTCTGATCAGTGAAGCGGTTTCACCAGGGTTTGATTTTGCAGATATGGAAATGGGCAGTCAGCAAAAGCTGAGCGAGCAATTTCCCGAGCACACGGAGCTGTTTGAGAAGCTGATGAGAGAATGAGTGGTTGAGGCGATTTGATCGCTGCCAAATCTGCGTGCAATCGGGCTAATCTCGAAACATCTTGTTACGTGTAATGTATATTATGTTAAATGATGTGTCTGGATGGAACTTCTTCCAAGGGCCTCTCAGTGAACTTCGCCTACGGGCATCGAAGGACTTTATAGATTTCGGAAATCACCTGCATCGTTGCGTCTTCGATCGTTCCTTCATTACGGCATAAAACCCAGCCGTGATCCGCAACCGCTCGCTCGAACGACTTGGTACAAGCAACATGTTCTTCCAGCTTATGGATCACAGTACTGCTCAGCCCACGCTGTCGTGCCGATGCCCTCGCCCATGAAATTTCAGGGGCAGTGACAACCCCGACATGCAGGTCTGGCACTCGCACGTTTCGATCAAGGTTCAACTGTAGAATTTCTGCAAACGGGACTATCCGTCGAAACGCGGCATCAGACGGATACCAGCGATCGATCAGGATGATGCTGTCTGGTGGCTGTTTAGTCAGCACGTGTTGGGAAATCCAGGTACGGCTATCAGCAAAGCGTTCACAAACCCGCATCTCCAAATCCCGGGTGGGATTTCTGACGAGTTTGTTCACGAGGGTCATTGTTTCACCCCTGTAGGGATCGCTTTTGCTCTCGCAAAGTCGGATCACCTTCTTGTTGTCTGCCCTCAGTGCTTTCGTAACGGCCTCCAAAAGCGTGGTTTTGCCGACTCCCTTGGGCCCATCCAGAGAAACAAATAGCGAACGATTCATTCTTCACATAACGATTGAGATACGGTTTTTTGGCCCGCTTCGTTCGCTGAAACCGCTTGGCGCGACTACACGAATCGAGTGGAGGGTCGAACAGACATTGATGAGCACTCTAACCCGGTTTCTGGCTAACGGCTCCGTCTGCTCAGTTTTTAGTGGGCCTTTGAACTATGATTTTCTCAGGCCTACCCGGAGGCAACAGCTCGCCCCCGGGCACGTTCGTCTAACACCCTGAAACGGAGAAGCCAACGTGAGCACCTTGAAGCTTCACCCCGCACTGGACAACGGTATCCAACCCGCCGCCGCGAATTTCACAGGCGGCACCCTGCAATGCCTGTGTGCGACCGACAAGGTCGAGGTCAAGATCGACGCACAAACCCTGCATAACCACGCGTGCGGCTGCAGCAAATGCTGGAAACCGCAAAGCGCGACATTCGCCGTCATTGCCGTAGTACCTCGGGATAAGGTCAGCGTCATTGCCCACGGCGAAAAACTGGAAATTGTCGACGAAACCGCCACCATCCAGCGGCACGCCTGCAAGCAGTGCCACGCCCATCTCTTCGGGCGCATCGAGAACAAGGACCATGCGTTTTATGGCCTGGACTTCGTCCATACCGAGCTCTCTCCCCAGCGCGGATGGGCTGCGCCGGGTTTCGCGGCGTTCGTGTCCTCCATCATCGAAACCGGCACACCGCCAGCGCAAATGAAGGCCATCCGTGAGCGCCTGCGCGAGATCGGCCTTGAGCCCTACGACTGCCTGTCCCCGGACTTGATGGACGCAATGGCAACTCATGTCGCCAAACAGAAAGGCTTGCTCCCCGCCGCCTGATTGATCGGCCGCCGCGGTGTCTTCGTCGGACCGCGGCGGCGCCATTTCTAACGGTGGAACATGGAATGTTGCTTTACTGTTATGGGTGACTCAAAGACCCCCTTCTTCGAGTCACCGGCCTAACCAAAATAGGCAAAGGGCTTATCAATAATTGAAGTCTGAGGGAAAGTTCATTTATTACTCCAAAATAAACACTTATTTCGTCATGACAATATACAGGCGTCAGTTCAGTGACTATCATAACCGTCACGCTAGAAATCCAGGTCGTAACCGCATGCGATCACGACCGTTATAATGAGTGAATAATTCATTTAAATTGACGAACGGATATAAAATAAATAAATGTCTTAAAAAACAATGAGTTGGCGGTGTAAAAACAACTTATCGAAAACTTCTAAAAATCATCAAAACCTAAAAAAGACCGACCACAATCACAAAAGTTTCAAACTTTAATTATTTAAAAAAATTGCACGTATAACGCTTTAAAACATTAAATATTAATGCTAATAATCCGGCCGGCTCCGGGTTCTTAGGCAATGTGCCACCTCGTATGAAGTGAACATTAGACTCACGCTGATTACCCCGGTCTTACTAAATTCAAATAACGATGACGTACTCCGGTATGAATAAAACCTGGGTCGTTGTTGTGCTGCGCACTAAAACTGCGCAAGGAAGACATCATCGCTCGCCATCATTCAAGGATTAAAATCCTTTCGATCTTCGGTACCCGTCCAGAAGCCATCAAGATGGCGCCTTTGGTCAAAGCCCTCGCTGCGGAACCTGGCATTCATTCGCAGATATGCATCACTGGCCAACATCAAAGCATGCTTAAACAGGTGCTGGATCTGTTCGACCTCAAGGCCGATTACACCCTTGATGTGATGACGCCGCACCAATCACTCAACTCGTTGACCGCAGCGCTTTACGGGGCGATTGACCCCGTGCTGGAAATGACCCGCCCGGACCGGGTGCTGGTACACGGCGACACCACGTCAGCCATGGTTGCCTCGATGGCTGCGTTCCATCGACGCATCCCGGTCGGTCACGTCGAAGCCGGGCTTCGTACTGGCGATATCTATAGCCCGTGGCCGGAAGAAATGAACCGGCGCTGCATCGACCTTAGCGCGGACATGCTGTTTGCCCCGACCCACGAATCGCGCCAAAACCTGCTCGACGAACGTCTTCAAGGTCGCGCCTTCGTGACCGGCAATACGGTGATTGACGCGTTGCAGATGACGGCGCGGCGCATTGAGCAAGACGCTGATCTGCGTGCAAGCCTGGACCAACAATTCTCGTTCCTGCAAGCCGGCCGCAAGGTTCTGCTGGTGACCGGGCATCGCCGGGAAAACTTTGGCGAAGGCTTCCTGGATATCTGCAAGGCCTTGAGCCATCTGGCGCAGCGCACTGATATCCAGATCGTCTATCCGGTGCACTTGAACCCCAATGTCATGGGCCCGGTCACCGAGCATCTGGGCGATCTGCCCAACGTGCACCTGATCAAGCCGCTGGACTACCTGGCCTTCGTGCGCCTGATGCAACGTGCGCATGTGATCCTCACTGACTCCGGTGGCGTGCAGGAAGAAGCGCCGTCGCTGGGTAAGCCGGTGTTGGTCATGCGCGATGTGACTGAACGCCCCGAAGCTGTCGCAGCAGGCACCGTTCGCCTGGTCGGCACCTCGCCGGACTCGATCATCACTGGCGTCAACGCACTGTTCGATGACGACCTGCTGTGGCGCCGATGCTCCCAGGCTGCCAACCCTTACGGCGATGGCAAGGCCAGTGCGCGCATCGTCGATGCCCTGATGGGCCGTCCGCTCGATGATTTCGTCGTGACTGGGGGGCGGTTGCCCAAGTTCCAGCACTACCTGTCAGGGCTACCTGCACCTGAGAAAAGTCTTCCGGCTTTCACCTCTCTATAAACCAAACCGCCCCTCCCCTTATCAGCTCGAGATCTACCTGAATGAAGTCTTCCGTTGCCATCCATACGGGCACGCTTAGCGCCCTTGCCTGTGGTGTGAGCCTGCTCGCGCTCATGCCGACTTTCGCTCTGGCCGCGGACAGCCCGCTCACCCAGGCGATCAACCGACTCAACGCCGACACCCGACAAGAGCGTCAGGTGCGCTTGAGCGATCTGGGGATCGACGCGCCGATCATCCTCGGCTCCACCGATGCCCGACGGGAACTGTATCTGCCGGTGCCGGCGGGCGTGCCGCTGACGGATGCGACGCTTAATTTCGACGCCAGTTACCTCAATGGCGAAGGTGGACGCAACACCTTGCTGCTGTCGCTGGACGGCTATCCGGTGAGCGCCCAGGGCCTCAGCGAACCAAAGGGTGATGCCAGCGCCACACTCGGCGTGGACAAGAAAGCGCGGGACAGCGGCTCGCTGCGCCTGGGCATTGCCTGGTCGTCGATCGTGTCTCGTGTGTTGTGCGAAGACGAACGCGCCATCGGCAACGTCTTGCGTATCGAACCGGACACCCGCCTCACTTACAGCTACGACGCCAGCCTGTTGCAGGACGTCGGCGCTGCCTGGACGGCACTGCCTGGCAAACCGGGAATCATGGTCGCGCCGGGCACCTTGTCTGCCGAAAGCTACGATGCAGCCTGGCGCCTGGGCGTGGCATTGGAGCGAATTGGCAAGCACAGCCAGATCCTGCCCTTCCCTGCCGTAAAAGACAGCGTTGACCTGAGCGGCCTGCGCATCCCGGCCGAACTGCAAAGCATTCCAGCGTTCGCCAGCCTCAACGGCAAAGGCCCGCACACACTGGCCAACCCTGCGGAAATCGGCGCATTGCTGATGTTGGGGCAAACGGCGAATGTCCAGGCCGATCTGGCCATCAACGACCCGCAACTGCTCAAAGCCGTCAACGAATCGCTGGACGCGCTGTCGAGCCAGATTCAAGGCCTCGACGCCACAGCCGCCAGCGCCTTCGCGCAATGGCGTCAGCGGCATATCAATGCAGGTCTGGCCGCCACCGGCACTGACAACGTGCGCCTGGCATTGCTGGGCACCCGCCCTGTGCTGATGATCGCGCCGCAAGCAACCGGCAAGGCGCTGGCCCTGTTCAGCACGGCCTGGAACGCACTGGCACGCAGCCGCCAATTGACGATCAGCGAAGCACAAATGCCATTGAGCGCCGACGGTCGTGTGGCCTTGTCGCGCCTGGGCGGTAACCCCGGTGCCATCGACGTGCTGGCCAAGTCCGACTGGAGCACTTCGTTCCCTCTGGGCAGCGTGGCCTACGACGGGCGCCTGCCGGTGAAAGCGGTAGTCGATGTATCTGCCGCACCCGGCGCCTCGGACACCGCGCCGGTGGCCTCGCTGTTTCTCAACGATTACCTGATTGGCGCACAACAGCTCGTGGCCAACGGCGAACAGCAACGCATCGAAGCACGTATCCCGCGTTACGCCCTGGGTTCGAAGAACGTTTTGCGCGTGTCGTTCCAGCGTCAGCCGGTCAGCGATCGTTGCCTGGAAACGCCACAGGCGTTCCCGGTCTCGGTGCTGCCGACCAGCCACATCGTGCTGGATAAAACGGCCTTGGGCGATGACTTCTCCGGCATGGCCGCGCGTTTTGCAGTGGACACGCAAATCCTCGTGCCACAGGCCTACCTCGAGCATCCGGCGAGCAGCTTGCCGCAAGTGATTTCGGTAGCTGACGCCGCTGGTGTTTCGCCGCTGCGGGCGCAACTGAAGGTCAGTGCCGACCCGAAAGACTCGGTCACACCGGACAAAGCCTTCCTCGCCTTCGAGCTACCGATCAAGGACAGCAAAGAATCGGTGCAGGTTGATGAACAGGGTCGCCTGCGCATCAATCACAAGGATCAGGTGCTGCTGGACGTGCATCCCCTCAACCACCTGGCCTCGTTGCAAGTGGTGGATGCCGCCGGCCAGCACGGTCTGGTCTATCGCGCCCTGGGCAATGACGCCCCACGTTTCGCCAAGCAGATTCTGCTGACCCGCGGCGACGTGGCCATCCTCAGTGACAACGGTGCACTGACCACCTTCGACACCCAGGACCCAAGCGGCAGCCAACTGATCGACAACGAAGAACCCAAGGGCCTGGACGCCTGGCGCACGCCGTCGCTGTTGTGGCTGATTCCGGGTGGCATCCTGTTGGTCCTCATCCTGTTGCTGGCCGGCCGTAACGCCCGTCGCAATCGCCAATAACGGTACCTTTCGATGACGTCGCTTTATTGGCCCTATTGGCTGGCCCACTACTACAGCTTCCTGGAAATCTCGACCATCGTGATCGCGGTGCTGATCCTGATTTCCAGCCTGGACGATTTGTTCATTGACCTGTGGTACTGGTCTCGCCGCCTGTTTCGCAAGTTCACCGTGGATCGCAAATACCGGCCGCTGACCGCCGAGCAACTGATGGCTCGGGATGAACAGCCGTTGGCGATCATGGTCCCGGCCTGGCTGGAATATGACGTCATCGCACCGATGATCGAGAACATGGTGTCGACCCTGGATTACCAGAACTATGTTGTCTTCGTCGGCACCTACATCAATGACCAGCGCACCATCGATGAAGTGGAACGCATGCGTCGGCGCTACAAGCAGCTGCATCGCGTGGAAGTCCCGCATGCCGGGCCGACCTGCAAGGCCGACTGCCTGAACTGGGTGATCCAGGCGATCTTCCTGCACGAGAAAACCCACGGCATGACCTTCGCTGGCGTCGTATTGCACGACAGCGAAGACGTGCTGCACCCGCTGGAATTGCGCCTGTTCAACTACTTGCTGCCGCGTAAGGACATGATCCAGTTGCCTGTGGTTTCGCTGGAGCGCAACTGGTACGAATGGGTGGCCGGCACCTACATGGACGAATTCGCCGAATGGCATGGCAAGGATTTGGTGGTGCGTGAAAGCATGACCGATACGGTGCCGTCTGCCGGGGTCGGCACCTGTTTCTCCCACCGTGCCCTGCGAGTGCTGGCCGGGGAAACCCAGAACCAGCCGTTCAACACGGACAGCCTCACCGAGGACTACGACGTCGGCGCACGCCTGGCCAAGGTCGGCATGAACGCGATCTTCGTGCGTTTCCCGGTGCAGTTTCGCGTGTTGCGCAAATCATGGTTCCGCAAGCCTTACGAATCGACCCTGAAGATGCCGTTGTGCGTGCGCGAATTCTTTCCCGATACCTTCCGTACCGCATTCCGCCAGAAAGCCCGCTGGACCCTGGGCATCGGCCTGCAAGGCTGGGAGCAAATGGGCTGGAGCGGTTCGCTGGCCAACCGTTATCTGCTGTTTCGTGACCGCAAGGGCGTGGTGACGGCGTTCGTCAGCATCATCGCCTACGTGATTCTGGTCCAGCTGCTGGGCCTGGTCGTCCTGCGCCAGAGTGGCCTGTGGGATGTGAGCTTCCCGACGCCGTTTGAAACCAACGGCTTCATCAAATACTTGCTGCTGGCCAACGGTATCGCGCTGGTCTGGCGTATCGCGCACCGCTGCTATTTCACCACCGTGCTGTACGGCTGGCAGCATGGATTGCTGTCACTTCCGCGCATGGTGGTGGGCAACTTCGTCAACTTCATGGCCGCCTCCCGCGCCTGGCGCATGTTCATCGTCGGCAAGGTGATGAACCGCAAACTGGTGTGGGACAAGACCATGCACGACTTCCCGTCCACCGACCTGGTTGCCTTCGCACCGCGCAAATTGGGCAGCGTGTTGCTGTCCTGGCAGGCGATCAACGAAACCGACCTGCAAAGCGCACTCGACGAACAGAAAACCCGGCACATGCCCTTGGGGCGGATCTTGCTCAGCAATGGCTGGCTGGACGACGAAACACTGGCGGAAGCCATCGCCTTTCAGAACGATCTGCCGCGGGTGTTCGATGTGGCCAACAAGGCGCAGGCGTCGACCCTTACCCTGGACGATGAATTCGCTCTGCGCTGGCGCGTGGTGCCGGTTGGCTTGAATGCCGACGGCCGAGCACAACTTGCCGTGGCCAGCCCGTTGCCGGCCGAAGGTCTGCAACAGGTCAGCGAGGTGTTGGGTGGCGAACCGGTGCAGTTGATTGCCCGGGAAAGCGAAATCGTCGCGCAGTTGCGTCAACTGAACGTGCGCGAAGGCCAGTCTGTGCCGGATGCCTGCGCGCCACTGCTGGGTGACTTGTTGATCGAAATGGGCCTGCTGGATCGCGACGTATTCAATCGCACCATGTTGCAGTACCGCCCGCAGCGTCATGGACGCATCGGCGACTATCTGGTCGACAGCGGCGTGCTGCCCCGCTCCACCATCGAAAAGGCCGTGGCGCGTCAGCACAGCCACTACCCTGCGGAGCTTCCGGCATGAATCGCCCCTTCCTGACCCTCATGGCCACGGGGCTAAGCCTGTTACCTGCGCTTGCTTTTGCCGAGACGTTGCCGCTGCCGTTGACCGGCCCGGCCTATGTCACCGCCAACGAGGCCTACAGCGCCTACGAGCGCAAAGATTACGACCTGGCCATCGCCAAGGCCCGCGAAGTCTTGCGTCAGCGAGCTGACATCACCCGTTTGAACACCTTGATTGCGCTGGCTCAGCGCGACAAGGAACTGCGTGATCATCCCAAACGCTACCCGCAGTCGCGTCAGGCCCCAGGCTTCGGCGCCGCGGCCCAGGCGTTCAAGGCCTACGATCGCGATGACTTCGGCACGGCTGCCCAGGCGTCACGCAAAGCCATCGCCCAGGCACCCAAACGCATGGATTATCGATTGCTGCTGATCGAGTCCTTGCAGCGCCAACAGCATTTGCAGGAAGCGGATCAAGCCACCACCCAGGCACTGGCCGTGTTCCCGGACGACGATACGTTGCTGATGCGTCGCGAAGCGATTCGTCGTCAATTGGCCGCCCCGCTGGCGGTTGAGGGTTATCGTGCCCTGGAGCAAGGCCGGGTGTCCGTGGCCGTGGACCAGGCCAGAAAAGCCGTCGCCTGGGCTCCGGAAATCGGTGCCAATCAGCAACTGCTGATCAGTGCCCTCCTCGCTGCCAAGGACTACCCTGCTGCAGAACAGGCCGCGTCAGGCGCTTTGGCGCAAGACGATGGGGAAATCGCTCCATGGATTCTGCGCAGCTACGCCCGTGATCGTCAGGGTAAAACTCAGGCAGCCCAGGCTGACCTGAATCACGCCCTGGCCATCGATGGCCTGCTGGAAGCGGAAACCCGTGACATTCGTTTCTTCGCCGCCGACGCCGCACTGGCCCATGGCGAGCCGCAACAAGCGCTCGATCATCTGCAGCCATTGGCCGACGATGAAGGCGGTGAAGTGGCCCGCCGCCGCACCGCCGCCCGTATGGCGTTGCGGCAGAAAAACAACGGCGCCAACGTTATTGCCCACTTCCCTGCCCCGGCACTGAACTGTCAGGAAACGGCCTTCGGCCTGGTCTGTGATATCTGGCCTGGCAACCAGCGTGACGGCGGCACCGACATGGCCGGCCAGGCCTATGCGGCCCTGGCCCGCAAAGACCCTGCGACGGCGGTTGCCCTGGCGAACGAAGCCATTGCCCGCGCGCCACAGAATCCGGCGTACCGCCGACTGCTGGTCAGCGCCCTGAGTGATCAGAAGCGTGTGCCCGAAGCCATCGCGGCAGCCAGCGACGGTCTAAAAGTCACCGGCGATGACGCGCGGCTGCTGGCCCAACGGGGTCGTCTGCGCCAGCAATCGGGTGACGATGCCGGCGCTCGCAGGGACTTCACTCAGGCCTTAGCGTCAGGCAGCCTACCCGCTTACGAAGAAGCCAGTCTGTATGCCGCCATCGGCCAGCGTCGGACTGCACGCGAACGCCTGCAACAAGCGCGTGATACCGGCGAACTCGAATCGATGAGCGAACTGCAAATCGCCTATCTGTCGGTCCAGGCCGGCGACGATGACGCTGCCCACACTTCGTTCCGCAAAGCCGATTCCGACACCCGCCTCACGCCAACAGCCACGCAGGATGCGGCCTATAACGCCATGCGGGTCAATGACGACGAGCAAGCTGTCACCTACTTCAAGCGAGTCATCGACGCGAAAAATGCCGGTGAACTAGACATGTCCGAGCAGCAGCTGTTCGACACCCGCCGCGCCGTGGCCGATGTGTCGCGCACCTGGGGCTTGACCAACACCACCAGTTATCGCGGCAACAGCACCAGCAGCGGCCTGAGCTCAGCACCGAGCGGCGGCAGTAGCAGCAATGACAATGTGCAAAACAGCACCGAGCTTTCCTGGCGTCCCTTGGGCTACCGCAACGCACGGTTTGTCGAACTCTACGGACGGGTCACCGACACCTTGTGGAGCAAGAACGGCGATTCGGATACCGGTTTCGACGCCTTGCAAGGCGCCGTGGGTGTGCGGGTCAAACCGTTCACCTCACTGAACGTGATGGCCGCCGTCGAGCGCACCTTCCCGTTGGGTTCGTCGGACGTCGACGGTGACTGGTTGCTGCGCCTGGGCTACGGCTCCAGCATCGGCACCGATCTGCGGGTCGATGCCGACAGCTGGTGGACCTCGCAGTTGTTCGCCGAAGCCGGACATTACGTCAACGACTCGCGCAACTACTTCAACAGCGAATGGCAGGTGGGCCGCAGCTACGCCATCGGCGGCGCGGGCTCGCGCTGGGTGACGTTCCCTCATGTGGTGGCCGCGTTCGACTACGACTCGAAGATGAACAGCGAAACCGCTGCCGACGGCAGCACGAGCTCGTCATCCGGCAAGGCCGGGGGCATCGGCGTGGGCAACAACGTGCGGTACTGGTTTCGCGAAGATGCGTACAACGCCCCCCGCTCCTATGTGGATTTTTCCCTGCAATACCGCGTGAAGGTGCTGGGCGAAGACAACGCTGAAGGCGTGTTCGCGCGCCTGACCTATTCCTATTGAGGACTTGCATGAACGTTCGAATGTGTTTGTGGCTGGGTCTTGGCCTGGTCTCAATGGGGGCACAAGCGGCCCCTGAAATCGCCCAGCTGTATGCGCCGAAACTGCCCGAGGGTTCGGCCTGGGTGCGGGTGGTCAATCCGTCCGATACCGCCATGCAGGTCCGGGTCGGCCAAGGCCCGAGTTTTGCCCTTGCCGCCTCAACCGCCTTGGCCAGCCCGTTTCAGGTCGTGGACTCGCTGCAGCCGCTACAGGTGAGCATCAATGGTCGCGAGATAAAAGGCCTCAGCGCACCCAAAAGTGCGTGGGTCACGCTGATTCTCGACAGCGACCCGGCACGGGCGCCACGCCTGGTCATCGACCCGCCGCTGCGCGGTAAAGACCTGCGCGCCGAACTCAATGTCTACAACCTGGCCAACGGTTGCGAAAAGGCCGAGGTCAAACTCGCCAACGGTGCTCCTGTGTTCAACCAGCTACCGTTCAACGGGCAAGCCCAGCGCACGATCAACCCGGTGCAGGCAACGCTGATTGCCACCTGCAATGAGAACGCAAGCCTGCCGATGAAGCTCGCGCCCTTCAAAGCCGGCGATCGTTATAGCCTGTTCTTGATCGGCTCCCGCCAGGCCCCACGCCTGATCGGCCTTGTCGACCAGACCGCGCCATGACCCTTCAATTGAAGTGTCGCCTACCGGTTCCCGCCCTGATCGCCGGCCTGTTGTTGAGTCTGTCGGGCACTTGCGTTCAAGCCGCCTCGGCGGTGATCACCGGCAACGGCGGCTGGTTATTCCCGGCCTGGGAAAGCCTGAGCAAGGTCGACAACACCGGCACTGCCCGCAGCGTTGCACTGGTCAAAGAACTCCAGCAGCAACTTCAACGCGAACACATTGGGCTGGTCGTGTTGGTGGTGCCGATGAAAGCGCCGTTTTATGCCCAGCGGCTGCCCGCCGATCAACCCTTGAGCGTGGCCGTGATGCAGCGTTATGACCACCTGCAAAACGACTTGACCCAAGCAGGTCTGACCACGCTGAACATCAAGCCGATCCTGCAACGGACCGAGCAAGGCAAACAGACCGCGTTTTACCGCGCCGACTACCACTGGACAGCCTGGAGCGCCGAAAACACCGCCGACTCCACGGCGCAACTGATTACCGAGCGCTACCGCCTGCGAGGTGACCCCGGTGGTGGCGCGGTGCTGGGCCAATGGTTCGACAGACGCGCGTTTGGCGACCTGGCCAGCAATTTTCTGCCAGCGATCAAGCGCAAGGCGATTGGTCGCGACATCTACACCGTTCGCCATCAGGCCGAAAACGACTTGCTGATCGACGATGCGCCGTCACCGGTCCAGGTTATCGGCAACAGCTTTGTCCAGCCTTACCTGGGTTTTACCCAGAAGCTCTCAAATGCCCTGGACCGTCCCGTCGCACTGACCTGGAACCCCGGCGACGTCGGTCCGTGGGCTACGCTGCTGCAATACCTGGAGTCGGCGGATTTTGCCCAGCACAAGCCGCAAGTGATCGTCTGGCAATTCAACGAGGGCCAGTTCCACCTTGGCCCTGATGCGGCAGCCAACTGGAACGCCAAAGGCGTCACCTCGCTGAGCCAATGGCATCAACGTATTCAAAAGGCACTTCCGTGAACATCTTCGGCTACACCGTCAGTCGTGCGACCGTTGCTGCTTTATTGATTGCCGTCACCATCAGCGCAGGTACCAGCATGCTCTACGTAACGAAGACCAAGGCCCTGGATCCGGGGATTGTCGGCATCGTCTGGCAGCCGGACAACAAGACCGTCGGTATCCGCGGACACTGGGAAAAACTGGGCGCGCGTGAGCTGCTGGTGCAATGGACAGTCGTCGACGATCAGGCCTTCGTTCCCGGTACCGGCCTGCCCGCCGTACCGGTGCTGCCCGATTGGGCGCGCATCGCCAAGGCACCCTGGGCGCAGGATGTGATCCTGGGGCTGGCGGGTTATTTCAGCGAGAACCGCTCACGGGACAACATCGAGCAACTGGCCGCTGTCTCGGAACGGATCGCCAAATTGCCTACGCCGTTGCACGTGACCGGTTGGTATTTCCCGGCTGAAGTCGACCCCAGCTGGACCCGCGCCAAAGACCTGCCCGCGCTGCTGGCCAAGCTGCCGCGACCGTTGTGGATCAGCGTGTATGACGGTGCCAATATCGGCCCTGTCGCCACCGCCGAATGGCTCAAGCAGTGGCTGCCGAATGACATCGGCGTGTTCTTCCAGGACGGTGTTGGCGTCTACGCCCGCACTGCACCGGTTGCCCGAACCTACGCCGACGCCCTGCGCCAGCGCCTGGGCAAAGACCGTGTGCGGATCATCGTCGAAGCCTTCCGCCCCAACTTTGGCGGCGGCTTCCGCTCCGCGACCGCTGCCGAGCTCAAACCGCAACTGGCGGCCTATGACGGATATCCGCTCTACCTGTTCGATGGGCCGCACTACGTGACGCCAGAGTTGGTCGAGCAACTGGCGCAGTGAAGCGTGCGCAGCTGACGTGTCAAACTTCAGCGTGAGCGCTTTCGGCCAGCGCTCGCAGCCCTGAATGCTTCGCGTGGACGTCAATCAACTGTCCAATCGCCTGCGCATCCATAGGCCGGCTCAAGAAATACCCTTGAACCTCATCGCACCGCGCATCCTGCAACGCCTGAAGTTGCTCGATCGTTTCCACCCCCTCCGCCGTGACGGTCAGCGACAGTGCCCTGCCCAGCCCGACGATGGCCTCGATGATCGACTGATCATCACCGCTGGCAGCCAGCCCGGAAATAAAGCTGCGATCGATCTTCAACCCATCGAAAGGAAATGAACGCAGGTAGCTCAATGACGAGTAGCCGGTGCCGAAATCGTCCATTGCCAGGCGGACACCCAAGGCTTTCAAGTCGTGCATGATTTGCAGCGCGCCCTTGGCGTCGTCCAGCATGACATTCTCGGTCAGTTCCAATTCCAGTCGCGCCGGATTCAAACCGGTCTGCGCCAACACCGCCTGAACCCTGGACACCAGTTGCCCGCGCTGAAACTCTGTCGGCGACAGGTTTACCGAGACAAAGAGCTCTTCGGGCCAGGTCGACGCGGCCCTGCAAGCGGTGTGCAGCACCCAGTTGCTCAGCGGCAGAATCAACCCGGTTTCTTCCGCAATGGGAATGAAAACGTCGGGCGACAACAGCCCTCTCACCGGGTGCTCCCACCGTACCAGCGCTTCGGCACCGGCCATGACCCTGCCCGCAATCTGATAGCGCGGCTGAAAGTGCAGACGCAACTCATCATGTTTGATCGCGTGACGCAGATCGCTTTCCAACTGACGACGATCGAGGATTCGAGCATTCATGTCGCCCGCGTAAAAACGCCAGGTATTGCGTCCTGCATCCTTGGCTTCATACAGCGCGATGTCGGCATAGCGCAGCAGCTCATCGGCCAGGGTGGCGTCAGCCGGTGCCATGGCAATGCCGATGCTGGCACTGATAAACACCTCATGCTCATTAATCTGGAACGGCTGTTCGATGCAGTCGATCAGGCGCTGGCACAGGTGCTCGACCTCATCCTGAGAAACCATATTCGCCACCACCAGCACAAACTCGTCGCCACCGATTCGCGCGACCAGGTCATCGGCGCGCAAGCACTGCCCCAGCCTTTTGGAGACCTCGTTGAGCACTTGATCGCCGGCGGCGTGCCCGAGCAAATCGTTCACCGGTTTGAAGCGATCCAGGTCGACGCTGAGCATGACCAACGGATCGGCCAGAGTCGGCGCAGCCTTGAGTTTGCCATCGAGGAATTCCTGCATCCGGGCGCGATTCGCCAGGCCCGTCAGCGCATCGTGTTGCGACAGGTATTCGATCCGTCGGCGGGCCGCCACTTCTTCGGTGATATCGCAGGCCGTGCCGCGATAGCCCAGCCCCTCCATCTCTCGCACGGAAAGACGGAAAATCCTGGCTTGCCCGTCCCCTGCCAGATAACTGCATTGCAAGATGGCATTGGCCCGTCGCGAGTGGTTTTTCAACCACTGGGAAAGCGGGCCCTGATCAGACACCAGCAAGTCATCGATAGGCCGGCCAAGACACTCGGCCCTGCGCAGTCCCGTCACGGTTTCGAAGCGCTCTGACAGGTAGGTGAAGCGCAACCCGGTATCGATTTCCCAAATCCAGTCGGAGGACGCTTCGGCGACATCACGAAACCGCGCCTCACTGGCCGCCAACGCCATGCGACTGACCTGCACAGAGGTGTAACTGGCATCCATCACTTGCGCAGCCGCCGTGATACGCCGCTGAAAAAACCAGGTCATTATTCCGATAATCAGCCCCGCTATACCAATCAGCGGCAACACCACGGTCATCAACCGATACCCCGGCTGCGCCGGTGTCCACTGCAGGGTGCCTGCCGTACCGGTTTCCCCCAGACGCAAAAACGATGTGCCCAGCGTTGCACTATCACCTGAGGCCACGCGCAATTGCGCAATCCCGAAATCATTGGCAATGGTGCTCAATCGGGCAGCATCGAGCCTGGAGACGAACAACAGTATTGAGGCTGGCCTGTCATCCGTTTCGACCTGGGGGTTAGTACCAGGCGTCAGGGGCGCGGCAGCGACCAACACCGGGGTGCCGTCGACATCGAGAAACGCCTTGATGGGTTTTTCGTTTTCGACATCGATGCGAGCACGTTCGATGAGCGCGGTGATGGGTTGTTTCAACCAGTCTTCAGCGGTGACCGACTCCAGCTGCCCATTGATGACCGAGTAGACCGTACGATCGGTCGGATCGATCACAAACACGCCCTCGAACCCGAAATCCTCAAACAGCGTCGAGCCGGCATTCTGGCTGACAAATGCCCAGTCGGTATCCACCGTCCTGTGCAGGTGCTCATAGGCGTCGCCCCAGAATGCGTAGTCCTTGATCGTCAAAAGAACCGACTTCTCCAGGGACTGCATGGCCTTTTCCGCATAGAAGCGACTGCGGCGCTCGGCGTCCTGGTTTTGCTCGAAGGCGATGTAAACAATCAAGGTGCTGGCCAACAGGAAGATCGACAACAACAGGCAAGAGAAGCCCGTCAAAGACCTGCGGGTCAGGGAAAGATTGGAGGTTCGCATCTGCGGCAGAGGGTCGAGAGACTTGCTTTTCATAGGGCTTCCAGGCGGTGCAACGGCTACAGGCCAGCACAGGAGACGACGCAGGCTTTAAAAAAACATGCGTTGAAAATGCTCCCTGACTCGAAGTGATTCCTCGCCTTCAGCTCCGGACTGTTGGCAGGATCAGTCCGTCATGTACTTGTTGAACTTATCGGCCCGACGGTCGATGCCTTGACCCTCTATCGCCTTCAACCGCTCAACGGTCGAGTCTTGCGAGACAAGCCAATCCTGAGCGCAACGCCAGCCTGATGGATAAAAGGCTTCTCGATCTCGACGTCGGTAATCGCGGAGCCTGTGGCCGCGGGCTTGTTCGCTCTCTGAGCGAGCGTCAACAGAACGTTGTTTTTTCGAATAGGTTCACAACCGCTGATCAGTTAGTGCGATTTTTTGACACTTCCCCGATATGCGGTCACAACTTTCGCGCTCCGCTGGGCCCTAACACGTTGGTCGTCGATGGAATATTGGCAGCTTTTGACGTTTTAGCCCGATACGGAGATAAGCTCATGATTTTTAACGTACAAAATTTTGGCGCCAAAGGAGATGGCATCACTGATGACACCGCGGCGATACAAAGTGCAATTGATGCAGCCGCCGCGGCAGGTGGGGGGCAGGTGTATGTGCCGACCGGCACTTACATCGTTTCGGGAGGCGAGGAACCCTCCGACGGTTGCCTGATGCTCAAGAGCAACGTCTACCTGTACGGCGACGGCATGGGCGAAACCACCGTCAAGGTAGCTGACGGCTCCGACACCAAGATCACGGGTGTCATCCGCTCGGCCTATGGCGAAGAAACCCACGACTTTGGTGTCAGCAACCTCACCATCGACGGCAACCGTGACCACACCACCGGCAAGGTCGACGGTTGGTTCAACGGCTTCATTCCCGGCCAGGAAGGCTACGACTCCAACGTCACCCTCGACAGCGTCGAGATCAAGGATTGCTCCGGGTACGGTTTCGACCCCCACGAGCAAACCGTCAACATGGTCATCAAGAACAGCGTGTCCCACGGCAATGGCCTGGACGGCTTCGTGGCTGACTTCCTCAGCGACAGCACCTTCGAAAACAACGTTGCCTACGACAATGATCGCCACGGTTTCAACGTCGTCACCAGTACCCACGACTTCACCCTCACCAACAACGTTGCCTACAACAATGGCGGCAATGGCATCGTGGTGCAGCGCGGCAGCGAGGACATCCCCTCCCCCAGCAACATCACCATCACCGGTGGCGAGGTGTACGGCAACGGCGCCGAAGGGGTGCTGATCAAGCTGTCCAGCGAGGTGACCGTCAGCGACGTCAATATCCACGACAACACCAGCGCCGGGATCCGCGTCTACGGCAGCAACCACGTCGAGATCATCGACAACACGCTCAACAACAACTCCCTGGGCAACCCCGTACCGGAAATCATCATCCAGTCCTACGACGACACCCTGGGCGTGTCCGGCAAGTACTTCAACGGCAGCGACAACACGATCCAGGGCAACCTCATCAGCGGCAGCAACCTGTCGACCTACGGTGTTGCAGAGCGCGATGAAAACGGCACCGATCGCAACGCCATTATTGGCAACACCATCAGCCACACCAGCAAGGGCGCCACGCTGGTCTATGGCGACGGCAGCTACGTCAGCGACACGGTGCCGATGATCACTGTGCAAGGCACGGCTGGTAACGACACCCTGCTGGGCAGCGCCGAAAGCGAGATTTTCTACGGTGGTGCCGGCAACGACACCATCAATGGCGGGGCCGGTGCTGACATTCTGGTGGGCGGTGCAGGCACCGACAAACTCACCGGCGGTACCGGCGCCGATACGTTCCGTTTCGTCGCTCAGTCCGACAGTTACCGCAACGCAACCGCAAGCTTCGATGACACCATCACCGACTTCGACGTCACCCAGGACAAGATCGACCTCGCCGGCCTAGGCTTCACCGGCCTGGGCAATGGCCGTGGCGGCACCCTGCAGGTCAGCTACAGCGCCAGCAACGACCGCACCTACATCAAGGACTACGATGCCGACGCCAGCGGCAATCGCTTCGAGTTGATTCTCTCGGGCAATCTCGCCAGCACTCTGACCGCCAGTAACTTCATCTTCAATCGGGTGGTCACCGGCACCAGCGCCAGCGACTCGCTGCTGGGTACCGATTCGGCCGAGACCTTGCTCGGCCTGGCGGGTAACGACAGCCTCAGTGGCGGCGCGGGCGACGACAAACTCGACGGCGGTGCCGGCATGGACACCCTCACCGGTGGCGCCGGAGCGGACACCTTTGTGTTCTCCAGTCGCCTGGACAGCTACCACAACTACAACACCGGCGGCGCCAACCTTAGCGACGTGATCACCGATTTCGATATCAGCGCCGACAAGATCGACCTCTCGGCCATAGGTTTCACCGGCCTGGGGGATGGCAAGAACAACACCGTGTCCGTGGTGCTCAACAGTGCCGGCACCAAGACTTACATCAAGTCCCTGACCGCCGACGCCGATGGCAACCGCTTTGAAATCACGCTGAACGGCAACTACGTCGACAAGCTGACCAGCGCCAATTTCGTCTTCGCCACTACGCCAACGGTCAACCATGCGCCGGTGGTGGCAACGGCGTTGCTGGATCAAAACGCGAGCGAAAACACTTCGTTCAGCTATGTGGTTCCGGCCACCAGCTTCACCGATCCGGATAACGACAGCCTCAGCTACACCGCCAAACTGGCCGATGGCAGCGCCCTGCCCGGCTGGCTGACATTCGATGCCGCGACTCGTACGTTCAGCGGCACACCCAACGACACCGCCTCGGGTACCTACTCCATACAGGTCACCGCGGCCGACGGCAGCAACGCCACCGTCAGCGACAGCTTTACCCTCGCCGTGCAGGACGTGCCCGCCTCACCCACTGTGATCAACGGCACGCCGAACAATGACACCCTGACCGGCACCGCAGCCAACGAACAACTGTTCGGTGGCGCGGGTAACGACACTCTTAATGGCGGCGCCGGCAATGACATCCTGGTCGGTGGCACCGGCGTGGACAAACTCACCGGCGGTGCAGGCGCCGATGTGTTCCGCTACACCTCAACACTCGACAGCTACCGCACCAGCTCCACCAGCGTCAGTGACCAGATCCTCGATTTCGACGTGGCCGCCGACAAGATCGATGTCTCGGCGCTCGGCTACACGGCCCTGGGCAACGGCCTGAACGGCACGCTGCAATTGACCTACAGCGCTTCGAGCAACCGCACCTACCTCAAGGATCTCACTGTCGACGCCAACGGCAACCGCTTCGAAGTGTCGATGGCAGGCAACCTGGTGAGCAGCCTGACGGCGAGTCATTTTGTTTTCGCCGGCCAGAACGCGTCCAGCAATTCAGCGCCGGTGGTGACCATACCCCTCCTCGACCAGAACGCCACCGAAAGCACGCCGTTCAATTACACCGTCACCCATGACAGCTTCACCGACGCCGACCAGGATGCGTTGACCTACACCGCAACCCTCGCCGACGGTAGCGCCCTGCCCGCGTGGTTGAGTTTCAACGCCACCAGCCTGACGTTCAGCGGCACGCCGATCAGCACGGCTTCGGGCAATTACAGCGTACTGGTCAAGGCCACCGATCCCTCCGGTGCTTCGGTCAGCGACAGCTTCGCCCTGGCGGTGGCCGATGCGCCTGCCAACACCATCACCGGCACCAACAATGCCGAAACCCTCAACGGCACGGCGGGCGCGGACCTGATCCTCGGCCTCGGTGGCAACGACACAATCAAGGCTGGCACCGGCGCGGACATCGTCGACGGCGGCGCCGGACGTGACGCAATGTACGGCGGTGACGGTGCCGACACCTTCCGCTACACCAATGTGCTCGACAGCTACCGCGACTACGACGCCGGCGGCATCACGGCCACCGATACGATTTATGACTTCACCGCGGGCGTCGACAAGATCGATGTGTCGGGCCTGGGCTTTGTCGGCCTCGGCGATGGCAGTAATCACACGTTGTACATGACCCTCAACACGGCCGGTGACAAGACCTACATCAAATCCGCCGACGTGGATGCCGATGGCAATCGTTTTGAAATCGCCCTCAACGGCAACTACCTCAACACCCTGACCGCCAGCGACTTCGTGTTCGGCGAGCGCGCCCAACAGGACATCCTCTACCTGCCCACCCTCGGCCAATCCAATGCGCGCCTGTTGCGCATGACGGAGGACGACGATCAGTCCGGCACCTCGATGCTGGTCAAGGACCTGGACCGCTACACCCCTTATGACGTGCGTAGCCAGTTCACCGATGCCGATGGCAATGGCATCGACCTCGCGGTGGGAGGCAGCACGGTCAACGGCCTGTCGACCATGAGCGCCGAGGAACTCAAGTTGTGCTGGTGGTTGACCGACACCAACCAGCCCGGGCCTGCACTGTTGCGTGCCGCCGCGTTGCTGGGCGACCAGCTCAGCGAACTGAAATCGATCGATAACGTCACCATGGGCATCATTTGGGGCCAGGGCGAGGAAGCCGCCCAGGAGATCGGCCGTGCCACGGACAAAACAGCGGCCGCCGCTGCCTACAAAGACGCGACCCTGAAGGTGTTTGACTACCTGCATGCCCAGTTCGGCAACTTCGGCGTGTACATCATGGAAACCGGTCACTACCAGGAGGATGCGGCACGTGCCCGGGGTTATTCCGAAGAGAAAATTGCCTCCATCGTCGAGGGCGTAGGCTATGTCCGCGGCGTCCAGGAAGCCATTGCCACCGAGCGTGCCGACGTCAAGCTGGCAGTGGACTACACCGACCTGCCCTTGCGCTACGAAGTCGATCCGCTGGTGTATCCCGACGACGTCTGGCACCTGCACGAGGAATCGGCGGAAATCGTCGGCCAGCGCCTGGCCGACTACATCGCCGGTGACCTTGGTTTTCAAGGTGACCCCAGCGACAACAACAGCGTACAGGCGATTTTCGACAACGCTCAAAACCAGGGCGGGATGATTTCCGGCACTGACCAGGACGATACCCTGGTGGGCAGCTCGGGCAACGACACACTCGATGGTGACCTGGGTGCCGACTCCATGACCGGTGGCGACGGCAACGACATCTATGTGGTCGATAACGCGTCCGACAGCGTGACGGAAACCAACTCCTCGCCATCGCAGATCGATGCGGTGCAGGCCTCGGTCAGCTGGACCCTGGGTGCCAATCTCGAAAATCTGGTGCTCACCGGCGTGTCGGACATCGACGGCACCGGTAATGAACTGCGCAACTTCATCACCGGCAATGCCGCCGCCAACGTGCTCGATGGCGCCGCAGGAGCCGACAGCATGAGCGGCGGCGATGGCAACGACACCTACTATGTCGACAACGCCGATGACTCCGTGATCGAGACCAACAGCAATGCGGTGCCTGGAGGGATCGACAGCGTGCACAGCAGACTGGCGGCCTATACCCTCGGCAACAACGTCGAGCGTCTTTATATCGATAGCACTGGCGCCGCCAATGGCACGGGCAACGCGCTGGACAACACGCTGTTCGCCGGAGCCGGCAACAACGTGCTGGACGGGCGCGATGGCAATGACACGGTGTCTTTTGAACGCGCCCTGTCCGGCGTTACCGCAAACCTCTCGACGTCCGCACAACAAAACACCGGGGGTTCCGGGCTCGACACCTTGAAGTTCGTCGAAAACCTGACGGGAAGCGCCTACGGCGACACTCTGTCGGGCAACAGCGCGGCGAACGTTCTGAGCGGTGGTGCGGGCAACGACACGCTGGTGGGCGGTTCGGGCGATGACCGACTGATCGGCGGTGCAGGCACCGACAACCTTACCGGTGGCACTGGCGCGGATACCTATGCGTTTGGTGCGCTGTCGGACATGGGCGTCGGGGCTTTGCACGATGTGGTCAACGGCTTCAAGACCACCGAGGGCGATCATCTGGATTTCACCGGACTGGACGCCAACCCGCTGACCGCCAACATGGACGCCTTCACCTTCATCGGCAGCAACGCCTTTGACCCCACCAACGCTACCGGCCAACTGCGCTTTGCCGATGGCATTCTCTATGGCAGTGTCAACGCCGACGCCACCCCCGAGTTCGAAGTCCAAATGGTGGGCGTCAAGGAGCTGCACGCCAGCGATTTTACCGCCTGAGTCAAGTCAACACCCTGTGGGAGCAAGCCTGCTTGCTCCCACAGGGATTTTGCAGTGCTCAAAAATCCAGGACCACCACCGATCAACAATGTGCGAGCCTGCTCGCGATAACGGCGGCCCATTCAGCATTGATGCAAGCTGACCCACCGCTTTCGCGAGCAGGTTCGCTTGTATGTTTAGACTTGAAGGGGTGGGCGTAGGTCAGAGACGTGAGGCATTCTCTGCCCGGCTTCATTTCTCAGAACAGGCTTTGCACTTGTTCCAGGACTGCGCGGTTCATCTGACCAGTGTGGGTGTGCAGGCTCACGTAGCTTTGCAGCATGTCGAGCTTGGTGTTGAGCAAATCTCGACGGGCCTGGAACACTCGCTGCTGCGCATCAAGAATATCCACCGTGGAGCGCACTCCCCCCTGGAAGCCTTTTTCCGTCGAGGTCAGCGCCCGCTGATTAGACTCCACCGCCCGCAGCATCGCCTTACTCTTGGCGAACCCGGCGACGACGCCCAGATAGTCGATCTCGATGTCCTCGGCCAACTGTTGACGCTGTACGTCGTAGTCGGACTGGGCACCGGCCACTTGCGCTTCGGCCTTCGCTACCGAGGCGCGTACCGCACCGCCGCGATACAACGGAATATCCAGCTGAACCCCCACGTAATACGAGTCCTGCCGCGGGTCTTGCTCCTGATACTGACGACTTTCCCGGCGACTGAGCTGAGTGGTCAGCGACAAGGTCGGATAATGCCCGGCGCGCTGGCTGTCGGCCTGCGCTTCGGCGACTTTCACCGCCGCCAGCCGGGCTGCCAGCTCTGGGTTGGCTTCTCGGGCAATCGCCGTCCAGTACGACAAATCCCGCTCCGGTAGAATGGGACTCCCGGTCGGCAGCTCTTCGCGCATCGACTGGATGGCATCGATGGCCACACTGGCGCGACCGGACAACGCCCGTAACGCAGCCACACGGTGAGCCTGGGCTTCAGTCTCCTGGGCTTCGACAAGATCGAGCCGCGCCTGGGCTTCATCGACATCGGTGATCGCGCCCTGGCCGCCCTGGTAAAGCTTTTTGCTCTGCGTCACCAAACCATTGATGGCGGTCTTTTGCTGGGCGATCAGCTTGATCTCGTTCTCGGCACGGGCAACATCGAAGTAGCCTTTGGCAACTCTGTCGTACAGGGTCTGGCCGGCAACATCGAACAGCTGGTTCCCCAACTGCCCCCGCGCCTTGCCCTCCTGGTACGCCGCCCAGCGCCCTTTGTCATAGAGCGGTTGCTGCGCCGCCAGGGTGACGTTGTTCGCTTGGTAATCGTTACTGTTGACATAGCTGCTGTCGCTGCCGCCATCGGTCCGACCGCCGTAACCATAGCGCGAGGTCAACGACACTTGCGGATACAGGCCGCCGCGGCCTATCGCCTCTTCATGCGTCGAAGCATCAAAGGCATGGGCGGCCGATTGCACGGTCGGGTCGTTGAGGCGCGAAGCATCGTAGGCAGCGGTCAGGCTCAGTTTCTCCTGGACCGCCCAGGCAGGACTGATCGCCCCCCAACCGGCACACAGACTCAGCAACAAGCGGGCGCTATATCGGAACTGTACGGTCATGCTCACTCCTCTTTGAAGGCGGCAAGCAAGCGTTCACGCAAAGGCTTCATCAGGTAATTCATCAAGGTGCGTTCCCCCGTCACCACCGTGACATCGGCGAGCATGCCGGGGCGCACCAGCAGGCCGGCGGCCTGCAGCGAGGCGACGGTGTCGGCGGGAATTTCGACCTTGGCGGAAAAGTACGGCTGGTGCGTCTGTTCATTGATCAACTGGTCCGCCGACACCGTAGTCACCGTGCCGGTGACCGTCGGCGTATCCACCCGTTGCAGCGCGGTGAAATGCACATGCACCGGCAGACCCGGGCGCAACTTGTTGGCCATCAGCGGCTCGAAATGCGCGGTGATCGCCATCGGCGCATCCAGCGGCACCACCTGCATCAGGGTTTGGCCGGCTTGCGCAACACCCCCGACTGTATGAATGCTCACGTCCATGACCTGCCCGGACACCGGCGCACGGATCGCACCGTTGTCGACTTCAAACTGCAAGGCACGAATCTGATCGGCATAACCTGCCGCCTCGGCAGAGACCTCGCTGAGCTGGGTTTCGGCATCGCGGCGAAATTCCTGCTGCGCCTGCAAGGCCTTGAGCCGGCTTTCATTGATCGCCTGGCGGGTCCTGCCGACATCGCCCACCCCGGAGGAAATCTGCCCGGCCAATTGGGCTGCGTTGCGTTCGGCCTCGAAGAGTTTGTTGCGCGGAATGTAGCCTTCACGGGCCAATTCGCGCAGACCTTCCAGCTCTTGCTGCTGGAAGCTCATCTGCGTGTCGTAGTTGCGCTTGACGCCTTCGTAGCCGTGCAATTGCTGCTGCAATGCCGCAGCTTCGTGTTCGATGATCTGCAAGCGGCTGCCCAGTTCTGCGCGGCGGGTCAGAAACAACTGGCTCTGCAAGGCCATGGACGCCTTGACCCGTGGCTCGTTGGCGCGTTCCAGCAGTTCAGCGGGCCATTGGATCTCGGCTGAGCCCAGGCGCTCGGCAATCAACCGCGCCTCGACGCTGCGATCGTTGAGCAACTTGCCCAGGGTCACGTCCAGTTGCGACTGCGCCTGCACCGTATTGAACTGAACCAGCAACTGCCCCTGGGTGACGCGGTCGCCATCGCTGACCAGCAGCTTTTCCACGACCCCACCGACCAACGACTGCACAGCCTTGCGTTCGCCCGCCACCACCACGGTGCCACTGCCGACGACACCCTGGTCGAGCGGCGCCAGGCAGGCCCAGAGCAGGAAGCCACCCAGCGTCAGGACCAGGAAACCCACGCCATAGCGTGCCGCCCCTCCAGCGTCGGTACTGGCGCAGGGCAGCGTTGTGGCGCCGCGCACGCTCTGGCCCTGCTCGCTGTACGTTTGTGCCCCAGGGGTAAGATCACGCATCTTCGCCAGTCTCCCTTACCGCGGCCGGTCTCGGCCCCGGCATCAATGCCTTGAGCACCTGGTCCCGCGGACCGAATGCTTGTTGAGTGCCGTCCTTGAGCACCAGGATGTGATCGACCACCGCCAGCACATTAGGCCGGTGGGTAATCAGCACCACGGTGCTGCCAGCAGCCTTGAGCACACTGATGGCCTGCACCAGCGCCCGCTCTCCGGCGTCATCGAGGTTGGAGTTGGGCTCATCGAGCACAATCAACGACGGGCGCCCATAGAGCGCGCGAGCCAGACCGATGCGTTGCTTTTGTCCACCGGACAAGCCAAGCCCGCCGGGGCCCAGCGGCGTGTCGTAACCTTTGGGAAACCTCAGGATCATCTCGTGAATGCCGGCGTGACGCCCGGCGGCGATGATCTTGTCGGCGTCCTGCTCGCCGAAGCGGGCAATGTTGTCGGCCACACTGCCGTCGAACAGTTCGATGTCCTGCGGCAGGTATCCAAGGTGCGGGCCCAGGGCGTCGTGGGACCATTGACTGATCTCGGCGTCGTCCAGGCGCACCGAACCGCCCAAGGCCGGCCATACGCCGACCATCGCCCGGGCCAGGGTTGATTTACCACTGGCGCTGGGGCCGACGACGGCGAGCACATCACCTTTGGCCAGGCTGAAATTGATGCCGCGCAGGATCGGTTGCGTGGCGCCGGGCGGGCCGACATACAACTGCTCCAGGCGCACAGCCCCGGTGGGCGCGGGCAAAGGCATGCGCGGGCGCTCGCGCGGATGCTGGGCAAGCAGTTGGCTCAGGCGCTGGTAGCTCTGGCGGCCGGAGTTGAATTGCTTCCACGAGCCAATGGCGATTTCCACGGGCGCCAGGGCACGCCCCAGCAGCAGCGACATCGCAATCATCATGCCCGCCGACAATTGGCCTTCAAGCACCAGCAAAGCCCCTAAGCCGAGGGCCAAAGACTGTCCGGAGATGCGCACGAAACGGGTCATCGAAGTGATACGCGCGCCGCGGTCGCTGGCATGGGCCTGGGCGGCAATGATGCGTTGCTGCAGCAGGCTCCAGCGCTGGCGCAACGGCCCGAGCATGCCCAGGGCCTGGATCACTTCGGCATTGTGAAACGTACTGTTTAGATAGATCGACGACTGCACACCCAGGCGATTGGCTTCGCCCAAGCGTGTGCGAGTCGACAACTCTCCCCACAGCGCCAGGCCAATCAGCACCAGGGCCAGAACCAGCGTCAGCAGGCCGAACCAGGGATGAAAGATGAACGCCACCAGCAGGAAAATTGGCAACCACGGCGCATCGAGCAAGGCGATCAGGCCCTGGCCGGTGATCAACTGCCGCAGCGTCGCCAGATCGGTGAGCACCTGCGCCGGGTTGGCGTTGTGCTCGCGCAGGCTGCGGGCGAAGGCGGCGTCGAAGATCCGTTCGCCCAAGGCATCGTCCAGCCCCGCGCTCATGCGAATCATCACCTCGCCACGCGCCCACTCGATCAGGGCGCTGAACATGAACAGTCCCAGCGCGATCAAGGTGAGCATGAACAAGGTGGTTTCGTTGCGGCTGGTGAGAACCCGGTCGTACACCTGCATCATGTAGAGCGACGGCACCAGCACCAGCAGGTTGATCACCCCACTGAACAGCGCCAGCGACCAGAACACCTTGCGATAGCTTAATAAAGCGGCATCAATGTCATGACGCGGATCGAGAAGCAAACCCATAAAGTGTCGCCCGCAAAAGGAAAAGTCGGTCCAAGACGCAATCCATCGCGTACGTTTGCCCTAAGGCATGGAGAAAACACTAAACGTAGCCTGACGCGTCGTTATCAAAGACGACCCTCGCCACTACAAGCGCCAATTACTGACCACGCCACCACGGGATAGTGCCGGTTCGACGCGCTGGGTTTGCATGTGGGGTGACAGGCGGGAATGTTCGATGCAGCGTTCTTGATCTCGTCCTCAACCAGCCCAACCGATTACGCACAAAGCAAAACGCCGCTCAAAGAGCGGCGTTTTTGCGTATGGAGCGGGAAACGAGGTTCACCTGTATGTTGCGGGCCTCAAGCGTTTCAGCTCCAGGGACGATCTCCATTCTCGTCCTTGATGCGGGTCGGCAGGCCCATCACATCCAGCGCCTTGAGGAACGGCTCAGCCGGAAGCTCCTCGACGTTGGCCATGCGCTGCACGTCCCACTCGCCACGGGCGACCAGCAGGGCTGCGGCCACGGGCGGCACGCCTGCGGTATAGGAAATGCCCTGGCTGTCAGTTTCCGCGTAAGCGTCTTCATGATCAGCCACGTTGTAGATGAACACTTCGCGCGGCTGGCCATCCTTGGTGCCCTTGACCAGATCGCCGATGCAGGTCTTGCCGGTGTAGCCAGGCGCCAGCGAGCTCGGATCAGGGAGCACGGCCTTGACCACTTTCAGCGGCACGACTTCCAGGCCTTCGGCGGTCTTGACCGGTTGCTCGGAGAGCAGGCCGAGGTTCCTGAGCACAGTGAACACATTGATGTAGTGCTCGCCGAAGCTCATCCAGAAACGCACGTTGGGCACGTCGAGGTTCTTCGACAGCGAGTGCACTTCATCGTGGCCGGTCAGGTACAGGTTCTGCGCGCCTACGACCGGCAGGTCGTCGGTGCGTTTGACTTCGAACATCGTGTTGCTGGTCCACTGACTGTTCTGCCAGCTCCACACTTGTCCGGTGAATTCGCGGAAGTTGATTTCCGGGTCGAAATTGGTGGCGAAATACTTGCCATGGGAACCGGCGTTGACGTCGAGAATGTCGATCGAGTCAATGCGGTCGAAATACTGTTGTTGCGCCAGTGCTGCATAGGCGTTGACCACACCTGGGTCGAAGCCCACGCCGAGAATGGCGGTAATGTTCTTCTCTTTGCACTCTTCGAGGTGGTTCCACTCGTAGTTGCCATACCAGGGCGGCGTTTCGCAGATTTTGCCCGGCTCTTCGTGGATGGCGGTGTCCAGATAGGCGACGCCGGTATCGATGCAGGCGCGCAGCACCGACATGTTGAGGAAGGCGGAACCGACGTTGATGACGATCTGCGATCCGGTTTCGCGGATCAGCGCCTTGGTCGCTTCGACATCCAGCGCGTTCAGCGAGAAGGCCAGGATTTCGGCGGGCACTTTGAGGCTGCCCTTGGCCTTGACGCTGTCGATGATGGCCTGGCACTTGGAGATGTTGCGCGACGCGATAGCAATACGACCGAGTTCATCGTTGTGCTGCGCGCACTTGTGGGCCACCACCTTGGCGACACCTCCTGCACCAATGATAAGCACGTTCTTCTTCAATTTTTCTCTCTCTCCTTATCTGCCAGCTTACGAAAGGCTGGACATGTAGTCGTTGAAACCAAACTCACGAACCACCTCGACTGTACCGTCGAGTTGTTTCACTACGATGGACGGCATTTTCAGGCCGTTGAACCAGTTCTTCTTGACCATGGTGTAACCCGCCGCGTCGATGAACGACAGCCGATCTCCGATAGCCAGCGGGCGATCAAATTGATACTCACCGAAAATGTCGCCGGCCAGGCAGGATTTACCGCACACCATGTACGTGTGTTCGCCATCGCTAGGCGCGAGCTTGGCATTCAGGCGATAGATCAGCAGATCGAGCATATGCGCTTCGATGGAGCTGTCTACGACCGCCAGGTTCTTGCCGTTGTAGAGGGTGTCGAGCACGGTGACTTCCAGCGACGCGCTCTGTGTGATGGCCGCTTCGCCCGGTTCGAGGTAAACCTGCACGCCGTATTTTTGCGAGAAGGCCTTGAGGCGCGCACAGAACGCATCCAGGGCGTAGCCTTCGCCAGTGAAGTGGATGCCGCCACCGAGGCTGACCCACTCGACCTTGTGCAGCAAGTCGCCGAAGCGTTCTTCGATGGTGCACAGCATCTGGTCGAACAGGCCGAAATCACCGTTCTCGCAGTTGTTGTGGAACATGAAGCCAGAGATCTGTTCGATGACCTGTTCGATTTTCACCGGGTCCCACTCGCCCAGACGGCTGAACGGCCGCGCAGGGTCGGCCAGCAGATAATCCGAGCTGCTCACCTGCGGATTGACCCGCAGGCCGCGCACCTTGCCCGCCGAAGCCTCGGCGTAGCGCTGCAACTGGCTGATGGAGTTGAAGATGATCTTGTCGCAGTTGTCGAGCATCTCTTCGATCTCGTCGTCGGCCCAGGCCACGCTGTAGGCATGGGTCTCGCCAGCGAACTTCTGTCGACCGAGCTTGAGCTCATAGAGCGACGACGACGTGGTGCCGTCCATGTATTGCTGCATCAGGTCGAACACCGACCAGGTGGCGAAGCACTTGAGTGCCAGGAGCGCTTTGGCCCCGGATTGCTCGCGCACATAGGCGATCTTCTGCATGTTCGCCAGCAGCTTTTGTTTATCGATGAGGTAGTACGGCGTTTTGATCATTTCGAGGCGCCTCCGGCAAGGCCAGCCAAAAAAGGATGCGCATTGTGCCTTCACTCGCTACATATCGAAAGAGCAGGAAGCCCTTACCACGCGAAACGTGGCTCAATTTTAGTCCCAACCACCCATGACCGCCTTTGTCCCCAGGCCCCGTCACATCGCCGCGCTACTGATCCCGCCACAGATTCGCTACTATGTTTGACCGTTAGCGATACCGTCAGCCTTCCTTAATCTGGAGCCCGAATGCCTAATCAAAAGGACATCGCCGCCGAAAGCGGCGCACCGATGATTCCTGAGCAGCGCCGTGAATTAATGCTGCGACAGTTGCGCAAGCATCAGGTGCTGAGCGTGCACCAGTTGATGGAAATGTTCGACTGTTCGCACATGACCATACGTCGCGATATCGCGCTGCTGGAGCAGGAAGGTCGTGCTTACTCGGTAACGGGTGGGGTGCGGATCGCCAGCCAGCTTCATAGTGAGCCCAGCCATCAGCTCAAGGCGGTGGTCGAGTTGCCGCAGAAGCAGGCCATGGCCAGGCTCGCCGCCCGGCTACTGCATGCCGATATGACGATTTACCTGGATGCGGGAACCAGCACGCTGGAAATCGTCCCTTACATCAAGGCGCTGTCCGGCATGACCGTGGTGACTAACGACTTCGGCATTGTCCAGGCGCTGATCGAAGCCCCCCATGTCACGGTGATTCATACCGGCGGGCAGCTGGATCACTCCAATCAATCGTGCGTCGGCGGCCTGGCGGTTGCCACCTTGCGCCAGGTCGTCACCGACATCGCGTTCATATCGACTAGTTCTTGGGATTTGCGTCGCGGCCTCACCACGCCTTCGGCGCTGAAGGTGGAGGTGAAACAAGCCGCGATGCAATCGGCCTCGCAAGTGGTGCTGGTGGCCAGCAGTTCGAAGTACGGCACATTCAGCATGTACAAGATTGCCGGGCTCGAGCAGTTCGACATTATCCTCAGCGACGATGCGTTGGCCCCGGCCGCGGCCGATGGCATTCGCAAGCAGGGAGTCGATCTGTTGCTGCCGTCTGACAATCCTCCGGCCTAAAAAAAACGGGCTCCTGCATCTCAGCAGAGCCCGCCTTTCCCTTCTCTGTTGCGCTTAGCGCGCCTTCCAGTCCCGCAACCACTGCAAGCCGGCAGACGTGTTGCCACGCGGCCGATATTCGCACCCTACCCAGCCGTCATACCCCAACTGGTCGATCAACTCGAACAGATAGGGATAGTTGACTTCTCCCAAGTCCGGTTCATGTCGGTCCGGCACGCCGGCGATCTGGATATGGCCGATACCGTCGAAGTCCCGACGGAGTTTGGTGGCCAGGTCGCCTTCAACGATTTGGCAGTGATAACAGTCGAACTGAACCTTCAGGTTACTGGCGCCGACTTCCTTGCAGATGGCCTGGGCCTGGTCCTGGCGGTTGAGGAAAAAGCCCGGCATGTCTCGTGTATTGATCGGCTCGAGCAATACCGTGACACCGGCCTTCGCCGCTTGGGCGGTGGCATAGGCCAGGTTTTCCAGATAAATGGCGTGATGCCGTGCCCGATCACTCTCTGACGGCAGCAGGCCGGCCATGACATGGATGCGTGAGTTGCCCAGCACGCCGGCGTACTCCAGGGCGCGATCAAAACCGCTACGGAACTCACTCTCACGGCCCGGCAACGACACCGTGCCCCGCTCGCCCGCCGCCCAATCACCGGGCGGCGCATTGAACAGTGCCTGCACCAGGCCGTTGTCGCTCAAGCGTTGCTTGAGTTCTTCAGCGCTGTAGTCGTAGGGAAACAGATACTCCACCGCTTCGAAACCATCGGCAGCCGCGGCGGCGAAGCGATCCAGAAACGCATGTTCCGGGTAGAGCATGCTGAGGTTGGCAGCAAAACGAGGCATGGTAGCTCCTGAGATTAAGAGTCAGACAAACGGCCAGATCAGCAGGGTAATACAGAAACCCAAGGTGCCGAGCAAGGTGGTCAACACCGTCCAGGTGCGCAAGCCGTCGGCCACGTTCAGCCCGGACAGCTTGGTGAAGATCCAGTAACCGGCGTCATTGATATGGGACATGGCCAACCCGCCACCACCCATGGCCAGGCACAGCAGCGCCATGTGATTCGCCGTGAGATCGAGGGTCGCAATCAGCGGGCTGATGATGCCGGCAGTGGTCACCAGCGCCACCGTCGTCGAGCCCTGCACCGCGCGCAACAGCAGGGTCAGCAGAAAGCCCAGCGCCAGCACCGGCAGACCGGTGGTGCGCAGCATATCGGAGACCACGGCGCCGATTCCGGTATCCACCAGCACCTTGCCAAACACCCCGCCCGCACCGGCAATCAGGATCACCATGGCCACACCGGGCAAGGCCGAACCGATCACGTCGGACACCTGAGTCCGGCTCCAGCCCCGACGCGAACCCAGCAACCAGGCACACAGCAAGGTGTCGATCAGCAGCGCCACCAGCGGCGCACCGAGCACGGTCATGATGCCGCGCAAGGTCGATTCGACAGGCAGCAACGAGGTGGACAGCGTTCCCAGCAGAATCAGAATGATGGGCAGCAGGATCAGGCTGACGATCAAACCAAACCCCGGTGGAGGGGCCGGCGGCAACTTGGAAACGATGCTGCTGGTGGACTCTTCCAGGCCCATGTGCGACGCGGCCACAGCCGCTCGTTCAGGGCTCTTGTCGTTGCCATTGGACCAGGCGGCCAGATCCTCGTTGGTGACATGCGGGCCATAGACCTCGGCACGAATATCGTCGGTCATCGGGTATACCCGACGGGTCATGCGCCCGGCCACGCGGTAGCCGACATAGCAAAGGAACGCGGTGAGCGGCAGACCGAACATCAGCACGCGACCCAGGTCCGCGCCCAATTGACTGGCAGCGGCCACGGCGCCCGGGTGTGGCGGCAGAAAGGCGTGTACGGTCAACAAGGCCGCGCACATCGGCAGTGCAAAGACCAACAGCGGCTTACGCGCACTGCGCGCAATACCGTAGGCCAGCGGCATCAGGATGATCACGCCGACCTCGAAGAACACCGGCACCCCGACCATGAACCCGGCAATCGTCAGCGCCAGCGGTGTACGCCGGTTGCCGAAACGAGTGATCAGGGTCTTGGCCAAGGCCTCGGCACCACCGGAGAGTTCGATGATCCGCCCGATCATCGCACCCAAGGCAATGATGATCGCGATATGGCCCAGGGTCTTGCCCATGCCGCCTTCAATGGTGGCGACCAGATCGGCCGGTTTCACTCCCGCCACCAGCGCCACCAGAATGCTCACCAGCATCAACGCTACGAAGGGTTGGAACTTGTACTTGAGCACCAGGAACAACAACAGCGCGATGCCCACCCCTGCGGTAATCATCAGGACTAACGGGCTCATTTCAGAAGCCCTCCACGCCGGGTAAACGAAACGGTTGTGCCACTGAATCTGAAAATGCCGCAGTGAAGGTGAGTCATGCTTGGATTTCCTGTTGTTATTGTTTTTTCAGGCAAGCCGGGTCCGTCGAGAGTCGCTGCGCGTCTCATGTACAGGGCCTGCTGTATCGATTTGTCGGGTTAAGCCAGCGCGTTACCAGGTCGCGCCGAAGGTCTCTCGCAACTCGTCCAGAGCTGCCTGGTCGAGAGGTTCCGGTTTGGGATGGCTCATCAGCCAGAGCCGCGCAGTTTCCTCAAGCTCCTCCAAGGCGTAACTGGCCCTGGAGACCGAACTTTCCCAGACCACCGGGCCAAGCCGTTCGAGCATCACGCCGCGAACACTATTGGCCAGCTGCGCGACTTGCTCGGCAACCTTCGGCGATCCGGGTCGCTGGTAGCCAATCAACGGGATATGCCCGACTTTCATCACCTGATACGGCGTCAGCGGCGGCAGGATGTCGTCTGCCTGCCAGACACCGGCCAGCGTCAACGCCACCAGATGTGTGGAATGGGTATGCACCACACCGCCGACACTCGGGTTGCGGTCGTAGACCTGGCGATGCAGCGCCAGGGTCTTTGAAGGTTTGTCACCGGACACCCATTCGCCGGCCAGGTTGACCTTGGCGATGGTCGCCGGATCGAGGCGCCCGAGGCAGACATCGGTCGGTGTGATCAACCAGCCGTCGTCCAGGCGCGCACTGATATTGCCGGCGCTGCCGACGGTGTAACCGCGCTGGTAAAGGCTACGGCCAACCTCGCAGATTTCTTCGCGCAGGGCGTTTTCGTTACTCACTGAGCACCTCCTGCGAGTTGGTTCAAGGCTTTGCTGAAGAAGTCGCGGCCACCGAAGTTGCCCGATTTGAGTGCCAGCGCCAAAGGTTCGTCAGTACTGCTGACGGTCGCCGGCACACCCGGATCGATCTGCGCGCCAATCTGCAGCAGCTGTACGCCCAACGCCTGAACCACAGCGCCCGAGGTTTCACCGCCGGCAATCACGAAGCGGCGCACGCCGCTCTGGCGCAGACCTTGGGCAATTTCGCCAAAGGCGTTTTCCACCAGGCTTCCAGCCTGCTCGACACCCAGTTGCTGCTGCACCGACTTGACCTCGTCCGGTGAGCTGGTGGCGTAGATCAATACGGTTTGCTCGTTATCACGGGCGAAGGCCAAGGCTTGCGCCACCACCGGTTCCCCCGCCGCCAAGGCCAGCGGATCGATCCGCAAGGCAGGCCGCCCGGCTTCGAGCCAGGCCGCCACTTGTCCATTGGTCGCGATCGAAGCACTGCCGGCCAACACCACTTCCCCACCGACCACCGCCGGGAGCTTCGAGGCATCGAGGTCGCGCAGCTTGCCGGCGCGACGGAAATTTTCCGGCAGGCCCAGGGCCAGCCCCGAACCACCCGTCAACAACGGCAGATCGGCACAGGCGGTGCCAAGTGTGTACAGATCGCTGTCCGACAGAGCATCCGCGATGGCCATGCCGACACCTTGCGCCCTCAGCTCGGCGATTCGTGCACGCACCTGCTCAACGCCGCGGGCAATGGTGTCGTAGCGCAACAGGCCGACATTCAGGCCGGTCTGCGATTGCAGGACCCGAACCAGGTTGGCATCGGTCATCGGCGTCAGCGGGTGATGCTGCATGCCCGACTCGCTGAGCAGTTGATCCTGCACAAACAAGTGGCCGCGAAAGATTGTGCGGCCATTTTCCGGAAACGCCGGACAAGCCAGGGTGAAGTCGCTACCCAGTGCGGCCAGCAGTGCTTCGCTGACCTGGCCGATATTGCCGGCCGCGGTGGAGTCAAACGTTGAGCAGTATTTGAAGAAGATCTGCTCGCAGCCTTGTTCGCGCAGCCAGGCCAGTGCGGTGAGGGATTGTTCGACCGCGTCGGCGACAGGAACAGTGCGGGACTTCAGGGCGATGACGATCGCATCGGCATCAAGCCCGGCGGCAACGTCTGCGCTCGGGATACCGATGCTTTGCACGGTACGCATTCCGCCGCGCACCAGCATGTTGGCCAGGTCCGTGGCACCGGTGAAATCGTCGGCGATGCAGCCCAGCAGCGGGCGTGCGGTGGAGGTAGTCATGGGGTGTTCCTCAAACGGGCTCGGGCTTCAAACGGACTGGGGCTTGGCAGTCGGCAATTCGATGCCCGGGAAAATCTTGATCACCGCCGAGTCGTCCTCACGGCCAAAGCCGGCACTGGATGCCTGCATGAACATCTGGTGCGCGGTGGCCGACAGCGGCAGCGGGAATTTGCTGGCCCGGGCGGTATCCAGTACCAGTCCCAGGTCCTTGACGAAAATATCCACCGCGGACAACGGCGTGTAGTCAGCCTTGAGAATGTGCGGCACGCGGTTTTCGAACATCCAGGAATTACCGGCGCTATGGGTGATCACCTCATAGAGTGCATCGGCATCGACCCCTTCACGCAGGCCCAGCGCCATGGCTTCGGCAGAAGCGGCGATGTGCACCCCGGCGAGCAGTTGGTTGATGATTTTGACCTTCGAACCCAGGCCATGAACGTCACCCAGGCGATACACCTTGCCAGCCATGCCCGCCAGGATCGACTCTGCCTTGGTATAGGCGTCGGCCGGCCCCGAGGTCATCATGGTCATCTCGCCAGCGGCCGCCTTGGCGGCGCCACCGGAAATCGGTGCGTCCAGATACAGCAGACCCAGCGCGGCCAGGCGCTGGCCCAGATCCACCGCGTACGTCGGGGCGACGGTGGCGCAGCCGATCACCAGGCTGCCCGGACGCAGTGCCGCCACGGCACCCCCCTCACCAAACAGTACGGTTTCGGTCTGCTCGGCGTTGACCACGACGGTCACTATCACGTCGCACTCAGCGGCCATGTGCGACGGCGACGAGCACGCCACGCCGCCCTCCCCGGCAAACTGTTCAGTCACTGCCGCCCGCACATCACAGGCATGCACATTGAAACCGCTGCGCAACAACGAGCGGGCAATGCCCAGGCCCATCGCGCCCAGACCGACAACACCGACATTCTTGTTATTCATGGGGTACTCCAGAGGAAAGCAGCGACTGCTTGCGCACCTGCAAGGCGCAGACATTGGCCGCGTTGTAGAGAGGGCTGAGGTAGACAGGATCAGCGCCGAGCGGATAAACCCGCTGAGGGGCGCTGTCATTCAGCACATGAGTCGCGATCTCATCGAACATCAAGGCAATCCTGTTTTTGTCGTGTTATCAGGTTGTCATACCGGCTGGTGAAGATCATCTACCAATGATCAGATTATGTGAAGTATTTTTTCAATCTAACATTTTTTAACATGCCCTGCGGATCCTCGGTAAACCCATACGTGCGATGTAGCAGCTGTCGAGCTTGCGAGGCTGCGTCCGGCTGCGCAGCAGTCGTAAATCCGACGAGCGCGGTCTACCTGATTCACCGAGAGCACTGATTTCACGACTGCTGCGCAGCCGGACGCAGCCTCGCAAGCTCGACAGCTGCTACAGAGCCGGACGCAGGCTGCTACAAGACATGCGTTTCTGCGCCCGGCGGTGTGGCAAGTTTTGAGCACTGACTTACACTGCGATACACCCAATGCGAACGAATAAATGTTCAATAGACCGATAGGTTCCATGGCAATCCGGGGATCACGTCATGATCTGGGTGAAGCCAACATGAAAACGGTCACGGCCCTTTTCACCTGTCTGCTCGCTGCCAGCGTTTGCGCGGCGACGAGCACCTGCGCAAATGCTGCGTCGTTCAAGACCAGCTTCGACTGCGCCACGGCAAGGGCATCCGTCGAAAAGCTGATCTGTCGCGATCGGCAACTGGCACAGATGGATATTGAACTGACGCGCCTTTATCGCCTGGCGCTCACGGATGAACGTTCAGTACCGCGGCCAGACAAAGTCTTGATCGACCAGCAGTTCTGGATCGACTCCCGTAATCAGTGTGCGTCCACGTCTGACCCCAAGGCGTGCACGATCCGAAGCTATGCCGAGCGCGCGCACCAGCTGCGCCAAGGCTCGGCCATTGTGAGAACCAAGGATCCAGACAGGCTCACCGAAGGCCCCCTGGCTTTTCGTTGCGCAGGGTTTAACGCACTGATAGCCGCCACCTTCTTCAACACGCAGCCGGGTGTCGTGTACCTGAAATGGGCGAACACCTCCATCACCCTGAACCAGGTGCCGAGTGATTCGGGCACCCAATACACGGGCAAGGATTCCCTGGGGAGCTACCGCTTCTGGCAAGACGGCAACGGGGTGATTTTCCAGAAGCCAGGCACTGGGGCGATGAGTTGTACGGCCGAGCCGGTCAGCTGATTGCCCTCTCTCACGTATTCGGTGATTTATGCCACGGATACCCCTTCGCACTGAGTTGAAAGGCGTAATCGAATAAGCGCTTCATGTACTCGCCATCAAATTTATAAGCGCGAGAAGTATCAAAATCGGAGCCGATGTACGCCAGATTGAAGTCCGCGCCATCCTGCTGTGCAATTCGGTAAATGCGATCCAGATCGCTGATCCCCTGAGTCTGGATCAATGCGCTGATGGCGCGACCGCCGATACTCAAGGTGCGGCGCTTGGTTCCGGACCACTGCAGCTCCAGTTTGCCGTTGCGAATGACATAGAAATGCCGTTCATCACGCAAACGCGAGCCGGTCACGCGGTTCAGCGCCATCACGGTGCCGGGTGGGTAAAGGAACACCTGAGTCAGGACGCCTCCGTCCACGTGCATTTCCTGAAACTGTTGGCCGTCAACCTCCACATCGATCATGACGGGTGAGACGGCGCCGGGAATACTCATCGACGCGATCATGATGTTGCGAAACAGGTCGAGCGCGCCCGGTGCCTGGCTGGAGGCAATAGCGCCCATGTTCCAGGTGACCGGGCGTCCGGAATCAAGGTCGGTGGTGCCGATCATCAGCAGTCGTCCTTTGGCGTATTCCGACGCGATCGCCGCAAGAACCTCGGCAGTGATGTGCTGTGCAATCAGCCGCGACAGTGGCTTGCTGTGCGCGATACCGTCACTGGCAAGACGGGTCAGCACATTGCGCGCATGGAAAATGTCTTTTGGACCGACTGCGTTGCAGATACCCAGAATGACCCCATCGTACTGGGGCCCCAGGTAGGCGAACGGGGCGACCAGGGCACCAGCACTAATGCCGGTGACAACTTTGAACACCGGTCGAGACCCATGCAGGGTCCATCCCGCAATGATGCCCCCCGCGAAGGTGCCTGCATCGCCGCCCCCCGAAACGGCCAACATGCTCGCCAGCGGCAGGGTGTCATTGGGCAGCCCGGCGTTGGCGAGCGCCTCGGCTTCTCGAAGGTTGGCCAGACTCACATCTCGAATGAACGGCGTCAGATCGTGGTCCAGCCAGTAGCGAGCATTTGGAATGCCAGGGATGAGCGCTTTTTCGGTTAACGTTGGCGGCACCGCATCTCGGCGTTGCAGGCACGCTTGACGCAACATGTTCAGCGTTGAGGCGCTAGGCCTGAGCAGGAATGTTTTCAAAACGCCTCCTCCGGCCCCTGTAATTGACAAAGAACACGCCTGCTTTCTCAATCAGGCGCCGGTCTTCTGAAGACCAGCAGTTTGCCGGTGGCTCGCTGCACGACCTTGTCGTTTTGATTGAGTGTTTCCATGAACAGGGTCACCACGCCCCGATCGGGTTTGGAGCTGGACGGTTCGATGGCCTGCACGGTGCATTGCAGACGTAGCAGGTCATCCGGGTAGGTCGGTGTCGGCCAGCTCAACTCGATGCTCAGGCCGATGATCCCGTCTGCCAATGGCACGCTGTCCACCAGCAGCTTCATGGTCAGGGCTGCGGTGTTCCAGCCACTGGCTGCCAGACCACGGAACAGGCTCAGCTCGGCGGCTTCAGGATCGAGGTGAAACGGTTGCGGGTCGAATTCCTGAGCGAAGGCCAGCATCGACGCTCGATGGACACGCAGGCTGTCGCTTTCGAACTGCTGACCCAGGCTCAAGTCATCGAGGTAGAGTTTTTCCCAGGAATGGATGGTCATGATTCAACCCTCTCTAGGCGTAGCTGATGTCGCTGAGGTCGATAGCCACCACTCACGTCCACGTTGTAGTCGAGTCGACGAAGCCGGAAGTCCTCGCCGAAGTAGAAGTCCTGCACCGCGCATTAAGTGGCGAAGTCCAAACGGTCATCTGACGGGGTGCACTGTCCTGCTCGTCAGGGCGAATGGCCTGAACACCTTAAATGCTAGCGCAAGCCCGGGCTGTCATAACGTCGGCGGGACGTCCGGTCTGTTCGGCGACGGATCCTCCACCCATTGCCAGAACAACTGATAGCCGACCGCAAGCACCACCGGGCCGATGAACAGCCCGAGGATACCGCTGGTGACCATGCCGCCCAAGGCTCCGATCAGCACCACCGGCATCGGCACATCGACACCGCGCCCCAGCAGCAAGGGCTTGAGTACGTTATCCACCAGGCCGGCAACAAACACATAGATGGCGAAGACGATGGTCGCCGTGCTGGCCCCCTCGGTGGCGAACACATAGGCAATCACGGGCACCGTAATCAGCGTCGCGGGCAATTGCATGATGCCGAGCAGCAGCACCGCCAAGGCAAGCAGACCGGCACCGGGGACACCCTTGAGTACGAATCCGATGCCCACCAGCAGCATCTGGATGAACGCGATGCCGACCACCCCCAGCGCGACCGCACGGATCGTTGCGGTACACAGTGCGGCGATTTTCGGCCCCTTGCCCGGATCGCTGATGCGTGAAGCGATCTGCACCGCACTGCGCCTGCCGCTCTCGCCATAGGCCATGAAGATGCCGGCGATGATCAATGCAAAGATAAAGGTGAGGAACCCCATGCCGATGCCGGCCAGTTTGCCGAGGAAACTCACGCTGAAATGTTTTATCTGCGGCAGGTACTTCGCTGTCAGATCGGGAAGGTCGGTTGAGGCCTGCAGCCATATGGCAGAGAGACGCTTGCCCACTAACGGCCAGTCAGCGACTGAATCGGCGGGTGGCGGAATATGGAAGTTGCCGTCCTTGACGGTGGTCATGGCATGCGAGACCGAATCGGCAATCGAGGTGACCAGCAGATAGATCGGCACCATGAGCACAATGATCGCGATCAGCACAATCAGCGTCGCAATATGGCCGTCTTTCAGACCCAGCGGTCCCTTGAGCCGCTCTTGCAATGGATAAAGGGTGATCGCCAGGATCACCGACCACAGCATGAGGTCGCGGAACGGGCTGAAGATTTCAAAGCAGAACAGCACCAGCACGGTAATCAACCCGGCTCGGATCAAAACATCGAGCAGACTGCGTGTGAACGCCTTTTCGGAGCTGGATGTGGGCACCATTGCTGCCTCCTTGCAGATCGCTGCAGAGGGATGAGATCAGTTAGCCCAGCATAGACGTTCAGTTGGAAAAGTGAGTGGATGGGGTGAAAGCGAAGCGTTGATTGGGTGATTCTGGATGTTGTGTCTGGCTCAGGATCCACCCCTCACCCCAGCCCTCTCCCCAAAGGGGAGAGGGGGAAAGGGAGCCGATCTGTGTTGTTCTTCAATCCTGAGTTCACCTCGGGCTTTCAGGTCGATGTAACTCTAAGAACAACTCGGTCAGTCCCCTCGCCCCCTGGGGAGAGGGTTAGGGTGAGGGGCGTTACCCTTGCGCAAATCACCGCAGCTTCAGCGGATCAACCAATTCAGCGGCGATGGCCATGCCCACCAGGTCCGGCAAGGTATTGGCCTGCATGCGTTTCATCACCCGCGAGCGATACAGGTCGACGGTTTTTGCGCTCACGCCCAGTTGCTCAGCGATCTCACGGGTGGTGTAACCCTGGACCAGCGGCAGCAAGACATCGCGCTCCCGTGGGGTCAGTGTCAGCAAGCGTGCCTGCAAGGCTTCGTGTCCCTGATTGCCTGAGCGGTTTGCCGCGCAGTTACTGAGTGCCTGTTGCACGCTGTCCAGCAGCAATTGCTCGTTATAGGGCTTCTCGATGAAGTCATGGGCGCCTGCCTTGAAGGCGCGAACCACGATCGGCACATCCGCATGCCCGCTGACGAAAATGATCGGCAGGTTCAGCTCACGTGCGCGCATTTCTTCCTGCACGTTCAAACCGCCCATGCCGGGCATGCGAACATCGAGCAGCACGCAGGCATCGAGCGTGGCATCACAAGCATTGAGAAACTCCACGCCACTGGTGAACGGCAAGGCCTTGAGCCCTACCGATTCCAATAACCAGACCGTTGAGTCGAGCATGCCTTGATCGTCGTCGACCACATACACCACGTGCTCCGTCACACCTGCCATTACGTTATTCCTGTTGTTGTTTTGTTGGACCGGCCAGCGGCAAACGGCAGCACATCAGCAGCCCGACCGGTTGGCGTCGAGCCTGTAATTCGCCACCGAAACCTTCGATGATGCTGCGGCTCATGGACAAGCCAAGCCCCAGGCCATCGGCCTTGCTGGTATAGAACGGGGTAAATATCTGCTCCAGTTCGGGCTCGCTGACGCCTGGCCCCTGGTCTTGCACACTGATTTCCACGGTTGCACCACCGCCCTGCCCCGCAGCCATCACGATCAGCGAAGGCTGCCCCGGATGTTGTTCGCGGTTGGCATCGATGGCATTGCGCAACAGATTGAGCAGCACCTGCTCCAGCAGCACCCGGTCGGCATAAATCGGCGGCAGATTATCCGGCAGGCGATCCTCGATTGTCACTTGGCAATTGCTCGCTTCCCAGGCACACAAACGCACGGCCTCGCGGGCGACGTCAGTGAAGTTAAGGGCCTGCATCCGGCGTTGTCCCTTGCGCAGAAACGCGCGCAAACGCCTGATCACTTCCGAGGCATGCGTGGCGTGATGGGTAATGCGTTCCAGCCCTTGCGCCACTCGGGCGGCGGCCTGGGGATTTGAATCCAGCGTCTGTAAATAGCGCTGGCTGGCATTGGCGTAATTGACCACCGCCGCCAACGGCTGGTTGATTTCGTGAGCGATGCCCGAGGCCAATTCACCCAGGGTGACCAACCGTGCGGTGTGGGCCAGTTCGTCCTGATGGCGTCGCTGTTGCACCTCACGCAGTTCACGCTCGGTCATGTCCCGCGCCACCAACGAGTAGTAGCGCTCGCCGCCGGCCGAACGGTGCGCCAGCAACACCAGCGATACCGGCACTGAAGTGCCGCCACCCGGTGGCTGCAATCGCGCATCGGTGCTCCAGACACCGTCGCGTTCGGCGCTGCTCCAGCCATCACGCTGCAGACGTGTCAGGTCGGCGCTGGCGAACAATTGTGCCAGGGCTGGCATCGGTTGTTGTTCGTCGATCCCGAGGATGCGCCGCGCCGCCGGATTGAGGTAAGTAACTTGCCCCTCGGGGTCGATGAACAGCACCGGATCGGTGTTGGCTTCAACGACTTCCGCCAGGCGCCGCTTGTTCTCTTCGGCTTGCACCCGGGCGGTGATGTCCCGGGACACGCTGACCACTTCAACCACTGTCCCGGTGTAGGTTTCACGAATCGCCCGGCTCGCGGTTTCGAACCACAGGTAATGCCCGTCTCGATGGCGAATGCGATAGGTCATCGTGTGATAACCGTCCTGCTCCAGGGCATCTCGCGCGCGCTGCACCAGGCTGGCCAGGTCCTGACCATGGAACAAACCCTGGGCCATTTGCCCGCGCAACTCTTCCGGCCAATAGCCGAGCAACGTCCAGGACGCGGGCGAGGCATCCAGAAAGCGCCCGTCCGGGGTGTGTCGGGAAATCAGGTCGGTGGTGTTCTCGATGATCAGCCGGTACAACCGGCGCGCCGTGGCGGCTTCACGCTCGGCCAGCACTTGTGCCGTGGCATCGCGGCATCGGGCGAGCACGCGGTTGTCCTGGGGATCGGGGATAAACGTCCAGATCAGGATCTGCGCTTCGAATTGGGCTTCGACCCCGTCGATGGCGCGTTGCTGGTCGAGGCAGGCACGGACCAGCACCCGGTGATTGACCGGCAGAAAACCCAGCACATCAGTCAGCGGTTTTTCGGCGAGCAACGCCAGCAGCGCCGCGTTGAACTCCAGCGGCCGGCCCTGCGCATCGAGCAATAGACTCGGTTGTGGATCGTGCCCTAACAGCGGCGAGCCGCGCAGCATGCCGTTGACGCTGCTCAGCAAGGTCGTCAGCAAGTCCTGCACCCAACCCAGCCAATCAAGACTCACGCCCTCGCACACTTCCACCAGTAACAACCCCGGCTGCGCCGGTTGCAAGGCCAGATCAAACACCTGGCCATGGCTGATGGCGGCCCGACGCAGTCGCCCGGACAACCAGCAATCGAGTTGCCGAACTTGCGCCAGATCCAGGCGCCCCGCCTCGCCCAGCCGATCAAACAGCAACTGATCGCTGGCCAGCGACGGATCGCCCAAGCCCGGTGGAAAATGCTGGGCGGCACCCTCGTGGCTGTATATCCGCGCATTGGCTTGCCAACTCAAATAAACCGCCCGGCGTACCTCGGGACATTCCTGCAGCGCACGGCACAACGCATCGGCCCGGGCGGCCAGAGACACGCCCTCGCGCTGCAGGCGCAACCAGCTGTGCAATCGAACGGGAGTCAGGGTCATCACGGGTCCGCTTCGTTGAGGAGGCCAAGGATATACCGGCCTTGGCGGTGTGACTGTATTGATTTAGACCTGGAAGAATCAAATATAGTACATATCCTATATGACGTAGGTTGTACTTCCATATCAGTAGCTGAATGTTATATAAAGCAAGCCGGACATAAAAGGTGCCCTCAGCGGCGACGCTGCAAGGGTCACCTATAGAGCTAACAATCAGCCACCGAGTACCCGTACATGTCGATCTATGAACAAGGGCTAAGCCCTGCGGCTGTCAACCATATTGCCTTGTCTCCGCTCAGCTTCATCGAGCGCACCGCCAGCGTTTATCCGGACTACCCCGCCGTCATCCATGGTTCCATTCGCCGTACCTGGGCGCAGACCTACACCCGCTGCCGCCGCCTGGCTTCGGCGCTGGCTGGTCGCGGCATCGGCAAGAACGACACGGTGGCCGTGATGCTGCCGAACATTCCCGAGATGCTTGAAGTGCATTTCGGCGTGCCGATGATTGGTGCGGTGCTCAACCCACTCAACGTGCGTCTGGATGCCGAAGCCATCGCCTTCATGCTGCAACATGGCGAAGCCAAGGTGCTGATTACCGACCGCGAGTTCCATGATGTGATTCACGCTGCCATTGGCATGCTGGATCACCCGCCGCTGGTCATCGACGTTAATGACCCGGAATACGGCGAAGGCCAGGCGGTCAGCGATCTGGACTATGAAGCGCTGTTGGCCGAAGGCGACCCGGCCTTCGCCTGGCAGTGGCCGGCGAACGAATGGGATGCCATCTCGCTGAATTACACCTCCGGCACCACCGGCAACCCGAAAGGCGTGGTTTACCACCATCGCGGTGCTTACCTGAACTCGTTGGGCAACCAGATGACCTGGGCCATGGGCAACCATCCGGTGTACCTCTGGACCCTGCCGATGTTCCATTGCAACGGTTGGTGCTACCCGTGGATCATCACCGCCATGGCCGGTGTGCATGTGTTCCTGCGCCGTGTCGATCCGCAGAAAATCCTCACGCTGATCCGCGAGCACCAGGTCACCCATCTGTGCGCTGCGCCAATTGTGCTCAATGCCTTGGTCAACATGCCGGCGTCGGCGAAAGCGGCGATCGATCACCCGGTCAACGCCATGGTCGCCGGTGCCGCGCCACCGGCCAAAGTGATCGGTGCCGTGGAAGAAATGGGCATCAAGGTCACCCACGTGTATGGCCTGACCGAAACCTATGGTCCGGTGACGCTCTGCGCCTGGCATGCCGAATGGGATGAGTTGCCACTCGACGAACGGGCACAAATCAAATCCCGTCAGGGCGTGCGCTACCCGACGCTCGAAGGCGTGATGGTTGGCGACTCGAAGACACTGGAACCGACCCCGCGAGACGGTCAGACCATCGGTGAGATCTTCATGCGCGGCAACACCGTGATGAAGGGCTACCTGAAGAACTCGACCGCCACGGCCGAAGCGTTCGAAGGCGGCTGGTTCCACACCGGCGACCTGGCGGTGTGTCATCCGAACGGTTACGTCGAGATCAAGGACCGACTCAAGGACATCATCATTTCCGGCGGCGAGAACATTTCCACCATCGAACTGGAAGGCGTGCTCTATCGCCATCCAGCCGTCATGGAAGCGGCCGTCGTCGCCCGCCCTGATGAGAAGTGGGGCGAAACGCCCTGCGCCTTTATCACCTTGAAGGCTGATCACCAGGACGTTCGCGAGGCAGACATCATCAGTTTCTGCCGCGAGCATCTGGCCGGCTTCAAAGTGCCGCGCACGGTGATCTTCACCCTGTTGCCGAAAACGTCCACCGGCAAGATCCAGAAGTACGTCCTGCGCGACAGGGCTAAAGCGCTCTAACCCGAACCAACGTTGTACCTCCCGGCGGCAGGTGTTTTACCTGCCGCTTCGGGCTCGTGCACGCCGAATTCGGCCCCGTTCAAACGCCTATAACAACAAATGTGGAGCCACCCATGATCGACATCCATTCAACCGATACCCAACGCTGTGAGCGCATTCGGTCCAACCCGAAATTCCTTCAATTGGTGAGCAGCCGTTCGCGCCTGGCCTGGTCGCTGAGTGCTGCGGTGCTGGGCACTTACTACGCGTTCATGTTGGTGGTGGCGTTTGCCCCGCAGTGGCTGCATGCGCCGCTCGCCGAGCATCGGATGTTGACCCTGGGCATGCCGGTTGGCGCGGCGATCATCATTTTTTCCTGGCTGCTGACCGGTTGGTACGTCTACCGCGCCAACACGCGTTTTGATGCACTGGGCGCCGCCATTCTCGAGGAGAGCAAGTAATGACTCTTCTGCGTAAACTTCTCCTCGCCGCTGCCGGGCTATTGCCGGCCTCCGTCGTGCTGGCTGCCCCCGCGCTGGGTGCGGTGGAAAAACAACCGCTCAACCTGCATGCGATCGGCATGTTCTTCGTCTTCGTGCTGGGCACGCTGGCCATCACCTGGTGGGCCGCGCGGCAAACCAAATCCACGTCGGACTTCTACACCGCAGGCGGTGGCATTACCGGGTTTCAGAACGGTCTGGCGATTGCCGGCGACTACATGTCCGCTGCCACGTTGCTGGGGCTGTCCAGCCTGGTGTTTGCCAAGGGCTACGACGGCTTCATCTATACCATCGGCTTCTTCGTCGGTTGGCCGATCATCACCTTCCTGATGGCCGAGCGTCTGCGCAACCTGGGGCGCTACACCTTTGCCGACATCGTGTCCTATCGACTGGACCAGAACAAAGTGCGGATCTTCGCCGCGTTTGGTTCGTTGACGGTGGTGTGCTGCTACCTGATCGTACAGATGGTCGGTGCCGGTCAGTTGATCAAGTTGCTGTTCGGTCTCGACTACCCGGTCGCCGTGGTGATCGTCGGCGCGCTGATGCTGGTTTACGTGATCTTCGGCGGCATGATCGCCACCACCTGGGTACAGATCATCAAGGCTGTGTTGCTGCTTGCCGGCGGCACGACCCTGGCGTTCATGGCCATGTCGCAGTTCGGTTTCAGCTACGAAACCCTGGCCACCAAAGCCGTCGAAGCTCATGCCAGTGGCTGGAACATCATGGGCCCTGGCTCGATGCTCGCCGACCCGATCAACACCGCTTCGATGTCGCTGGGCCTGGTGTTCGGGATTGCCGGTCTGCCGCACATTCTGATGCGCTTCTTCACCGTGCCTAACGCCAAGGAAGCGCGTAAGTCGGTGCTCTACGCCACCGGTTTTATCGGCTTCTTCTTCCTGGTGGTTTGCACCCTGGGCTTTGCCGCGATGGTGATCATCGGCACCGACCCGCAGTACTACGTCAATGGTGAAGTCGGCGGCGCCTTGATTGGCGGCGGCAACATGGTCGCCATGCACCTGGCCAAAGCGGTCGGTGGCAACCTGTTCTTCGGTTTCCTCTCGGCCGTGGCCTTCGCCACCATTCTGGCGGTGGTCTCCGGGCTGGCCCTGGCCGGTGCCTCGGCGATATCCCACGATCTGTACGCCACGGTGTTCAAGAAAGGCAAAGCCAGCCAGAAACAGGAAATGCGCGTGACCCGCATGGCCACTGTCGGCCTGGGCATCATCGCGATTCTGCTGGGCATTCTGTTCGAGAAGATGAACGTCGCGTTCCTGGTGGGCCTGACCTTCGGCATCGCCGCCTCGACCAACTTCCCGGTGCTGATCATGGCCATGTACTGGAAAGGCTTGACCACCAAAGGCGCGATCATCGGCGGTTTCGCCGGCCTGATCTGCGCACTGGTGCTGGTGATCCTGTCGCCAGCCGTCTGGGTCACCGTGCTCGGCCATGCTCACGCGATCTTCCCGTACGACCACCCGGCGCTGTTCTCCATGCCGCTGGCGTTCTTCGTGATCGTCGTGGTGTCGAAACTCGACCGCAGCGTGCGGGCCGACAAGGAGCGTGACGCTTACGCCGACCAGTTCGTTCGCGCCCAGACCGGCCTCGGTGCCGCCAGCGCTTCCAGCCATTGATAGAAAGGGCACGGCCTGCTCAAGCGGCGCCGTGCCCATCGCACAACCTTTTGAGGTTCACGTTATGCCCGAATTCAACGCCCCGCTGCGCGACATGCGCTTTGTCTTGCATGAAGTGTTCGATGCCCCGGCCCTGTGGGCACGTCTGCCCGCCCTGGCCGACAGTGTCGACGCCGCCACCGCCGACGCCATTCTTGAGGAGGCGGCCAAAGTCACCTCGCACCTGATTGCGCCATTGAATCGCAGTGGCGACGAGGAAGGCGCCCAGTGGGTCGATGGCCAGGTCAGCACGCCAATCGGTTTCAAACAGGCTTATGCCACCTACATCGAAGGCGGCTGGGTGGGTCTTTCCGGTAACGCCGATTTCGGCGGCATGGGCATGCCGAAGATGCTCGCCGTGCAGTTCGAAGAAATGCTCTACGGCGCCAACTCCAGCTTCGCCCTGTATTCGGCGTTGAGTTCCGGTGCCTGCCTGGCACTGGATGCCCACGCCAGCGACACCCTGAAAAACCTCTACCTGCCGCCGATGTACGAAGGCCGCTGGGCCGGTTCCATGTGCTTGACCGAAGCCCATGCCGGCACCGATCTGGGGATTATCCGCACCCGCGCCGAACCTCAGGCCGATGGCAGCTTCAGCATCACCGGCAGCAAGATCTTCATCACCGGTGGCGATCAGGACCTGACCGAAAACATTGTCCATCTGGTCCTGGCGAAACTGCCGGACGCGCCGGCGGGACCGAAAGGCATCTCGCTGTTTGTCGTGCCCAAAGTGCTGGTCAATGCCGACGGCTCCCTCGGCGATGCCAACGCGGTGAGTTGCGGTTCGATCGAACACAAGATGGGCATCAAGGCCTCGGCCACCTGCGTGATGAACTTCGACGGCGCCAGCGGTTGGCTGGTCGGCGAAGCCAACAAAGGCCTGGCGGCGATGTTCACCATGATGAACTACGAACGCCTGTCCATCGGTATTCAGGGCATTGGCTGCGCCGAGGCGTCCTATCAGAGCGCCGTGGCTTACGCCCGTGAACGTGTGCAAAGCCGCGCGCCGACCGGTGCTATTGCCCCGGACAAAATGGCCGATCCGATAATCGTCCACCCTGATGTGCGCCGCATGCTGCTGAGCATGAAAGCCATGACCGAGGGCGGCCGCGCGTTCGCCAGCTACGTCGGGCAGCAACTCGATCTGGCGAAGTTTTCCGATGACGCCGAGGAACGGGAGAACGCCCAAACCCTGGTCGCGCTGCTCACTCCAGTCGCCAAGGCATTTTTTACCGACACCGGCCTCGAAAGCTGCATCAACGGCCAGCAAGTGTTCGGCGGCCATGGCTACATCCGTGAATGGGGCCAGGAACAATTGGTCCGTGACGTACGCATCGCGCAGATCTACGAAGGCACCAACGGCATTCAGGCCCTGGACCTGCTCGGACGCAAAGTGCTCGCCGACAAGGGCTTCGCGCTGCGCCAGTTCACCGCTGAGATCCGTCATTTCGCCCATCAGCCTGACGCGCCCTACTCCGCCCAACTGTTCGATGCCGTGCAGCGTCTGGAAGACCTGAGCGACTGGCTACAGGATCAGGCCGCGACCAATCGCAACGAAGTCGGCGCCGCGTCGGTGGAGTATTTGCACCTGTTCGGTTACGTCGCTTACGCCTGGCTTTGGGCGCGCATGGCACAGGTGGCCAAGCAAAAACTGCACGAAGACGAAGGGTTTTATGGCGCAAAAATCGCCACTGCCGACTTCTATATCCGCCGCTTGCTGCCGCGCACTTTGAGCCTGGAGCAATCCATCCGCGCGGGCAGTGCCTCGTTGTTTGGCCTGAGCGCCGAACAGTTCTAACGATTGAACCGCACGCGGCGCCACGCTCCTGTCCTTTCGGCGTTCGCGTTTTTTTATTGATAAGCCCTCGCCCACCTGGCGAGGGCCGCGGGACCTGTCTTTCCATAATAAAAACAAAGGGGCTTCACCATGGACCGCAACACCCGCACCCTCGCTACCCGACTGTTGCTGGCCGGCGGCGTCATCAGCCTCTCGGCCCCCGCCGCTGCTGACTTTGTCAAAGACAGCAAGGCCAGCCTTGAGCTGCGTAACTTCTATTTCAACCGTGACTATCGCCAGGACAACGCCGCCCAATCCAAACAAGAGGAATGGGCCCAGGGTTTCCTGCTGCGCTACGAATCGGGCTTCACCGACGGTTTGATCGGTGTCGGTTTCGATGCCATCGGCCTGGTCGGCGTCAAGCTCGATTCCAGCCCGGATCGCGCAGGTTCCGGCCTGCTCAAACGCCATCGCGACACGAGCAAAGGGGCGCAGGACGAGTATGGCGAACTGGGCCTGACCGCCAAAGTGCGCGCCTCCAAAAGCACGCTGAAACTCGGCACGCTGTTGCCGAAACTGCCGACGATTCTGGCCAACGATTCACGGTTGCTGCCACAAACCTTCAAGGGCGGTCAGCTGACCTCGCTGGAACTGGAAGGCCTGACCGTGGATGCCGGGCGGCTGACGCAGGTCAACCAGCGCGACTCCTCGGACTACGAGGACATGGGCATCACCCGCACCGGCGCCAAGGGCATCACCACCCGTCATGTCGACAGCGACAGCTTCGATTTCGCCAGCCTGAACTACAAATGGACCAGCAACCTCGCCACCGGCTACAGCTACGGCCATCTCGACAACTTCTACAGCCAGCATCTGGTCAACCTGACCTACGTGTTGCCGGTGACGACGGGCCAGTCATTCAAGACGGATCTGCGCTTCGCCCGCTCCACGGACGATGGCGGCAGCAATGTCGATAACAATGCGATTGGCGCGATGTTCACCTACAACCTCGGCGGGCATGCGTTCGGTCTGGGTTATCAAGGCATGAGCGGCGACACCGGCTACGCCTACGTCAACGGTACCGATGCGTTCCTGGTGAACTTCGTGCAGATCGGCGACTTCGCCAGCAAGGACGAAAAGTCCTGGCAAGCGCGCTACGACTACAACTTTGCGGCCATCGGCGTACCGGGGCTGACCTTCATGACCCGTTACCTCACCGGCGACAATATCGATCTGGGCGGCAACCGCCCGGAAGGCAAGGAATGGGAACGCGATACCGACATCGGTTATGTGGTGCAGAGCGGGCCGCTGAAAAATGTCGGGGTGAAGTGGCGCAACGCGACGGTGCGCTCGACCCACTTCGGCAGCGATCTGGATGAAAACCGCCTGATCCTCAGCTACACCCTGCCGATCTGGTAAGCCAATTCAGTTTCTCCGAGGGGGGGCACGCTAACAGCGCGCTCCCCTTTTTTATGACTCCATCGCGGGCAAGCCCGCTCCCACAGGGTTCTGCTGTGAATGCAGTATTTGTGAACAATAGAGATCACTGTGGGAGCGGGCTTGCCCGCGATGGCGGCCTGAAGAACACCAATGATGATTGTAGGTTAAGATGCCTGCAAACCAGGCTCGCCACGAGACGCCCCGCATGCCAGATTCGCCCCGTCTGATCAAAAAGTACCCCAATCGCCGACTCTACGACACCCACACCAGCAGTCACCTGACGCTGGCGGACATACGTCAGTTGGTCGTCGATAAAGTGGCGTTTCAGGTGGTCGATGCCAAGAGCGGTGAGGACCTGACGCGCAGCATCCTGCTGCAAGTGATTCTGGAAGCCGAAAGCGGCGGTGAGCCGATCTTCACCACCGAAATGCTGATGGGAATTATCCAGTTCTACGGCCCTTATCAGGGCGTACTCGGCAGTTACCTGGACAAGAGCATTCAGACCGTGATCGACGTCCAGTCCCAGACTGGCGCGCAGTCGTCCGAAGCCTGGAGCACCTTCATGCACCAGCAGGCGCCGGTGATGCAGGACCTGATGCGCCAATATGTCGACCAGTCGAAGGCGCTGTATCTGAACACCCAGAACCTGTTTGGCATGTTCGGCGGCAAGCCAGACGCTGATGGCGGAAAGAAAAAAGACGGTGAATGAAGTCCACCCGAATCATTGACAGTCGCGCGTCGTCTACTAGGCTCACAGTCATCCTGCCTCCCCCACTGAACCACGGCACTTAAACGCAAGGCCTGGTGAAGTCGTCAATCTTTAGCGCCTGTTCGCAGCTGTTCGAATGCAGACCTCAAGCAATCGTCAATGCAACGGGCTAACGCTCTTTCCACCTGCACTTTCAGATTGGGAGGCAGTCGTGCAAACAGTCTTGAAGCTCGTCAGCTATGCAGTGCTCGTGCTGATGGCCAGCGCGGTCGTCTACGCCGGAGTGATCGGCATCACCTATTGGACCGGTATCGGCGTATAGGGAGTTCGCAATGAACAAACGCCAGACACGCTCGTTCGCGCTGATATCGACGGCGATCGCCACTGTGGTGTTTCTGGGCATGACCGTTGATAGTCATCGGCAGTTTCCCACTTTGACCAATGCCCAACAGATCACGCCGCAGGTGACTCGCGGCAAGGATGTCTGGCATCAATACAATTGCATCAATTGCCACACCCTGTTCGGCGAGGGGGCTTATTACGCCCCGGACCTGACGAAAATCACCCAGCAGCGCGGCACCCCGTATCTCACTGCGTTCCTCAAAGATCCCTCAAAGTTCTATGACGAGAAACGCCATCGGCGTCTGATGCCGAACCTGAAACTCGGCGATGAGGAAATCGCCGATTTGATCACTTTCCTCGACTGGGTGAGCAAGGTCGACAATCAAGGCTGGCCTCCGCGCCCGATTCTGGTGACCGGTGCGTCGATTCCCGGCATGGACCTCACCGTGGCACAGCAGAATGCCGCCGGCGGCGACCAACCGCCCCCCGCCGCCCGCCCGGTGTCCGGCAAGGAAGACCCGATCGCCCTGGGCGAGGCGCTGTTTCGAACAACCGCCAGCCCGGTGTGCAGCGCTTGCCACTCGATTGCGCCGGGCGTCAACCTCGCCGGGCCATCACTGGCCGGGTTGGCCAGTCGGGCCAAACAGGTCATCGCCTCGCCTGACTACAAAGGCAAGGCCAAGGACGCCGAAAGTTTCATCCGCGAATCCATCGTCACGCCGAGTGTTTACCTGCATCCGGGCGACATGTTTTCCGCCAACGGTATGTCCTTCATGCCGGACACCTTCGCCAAATCGCTAACGCCCGAACAGATCGATCAACTGGTCGCCTATCTGGCGTCGTTCCAGTAACCGCAGGGGATGACCATGCGCTACAGATCTCAATCCGTCGCCTACTGGTATTTTGCCGTTGCCATGGTGCTGTTCGGCCTGCAACTGGTCTTCGGCCTGCTCTCGGCGGCCAAATACCTCGGGCCGGATCCGCTGCTGAACCTATTGCCATTCGATGTCACCAAGTCCATTCACACCAACCTGTTGATTGTCTGGGTGCTCACCGGGTTCATGGGCGCGACTTACTGGATGGTGCCGGACGAATCCCGTGGCGAGTTGCACAGCACCAAACTGGCCTACATCCAGCTCGGTTTGTGGACGGCCATGGGGGTCACCGCCGTTCTTGGCTATCTGTTCGGCTATGGCACCGGGAACAAGCTGCTCGAACAGCCGCTGCCCCACAAGATCGTGATCGTGATTTGCATGCTGATGTTCCTCTACAACATCGGCATGACGATCAAGAAGGCCGGGCGTTTCACCGCCACCGAAGGCGTCCTGCTGCTGGGCCTGGCCAGCGCCGCCGTGCTCTTTCTGCCGGCGCTGCTGCATTATGAAAACTACGTGGTGTCGATCTATTACCGCTGGTGGACGATCCACCTGTGGGTCGAAGGTGTTTGGGAGATGATTCAGGGTGGCTTCCTTGCCTATCTGCTGATCCGGCTGTCCGGCGCTGACCGCGAGGTGATGGAGAAGTGGCTGTACGTCATCGTCGGCCTGGTGTTCATTGCCGGCATTCTGGGCACCGCACACCATTATTACTGGATCGGCGTTCCTCATTACTGGCTGCCACTGGGCGGTTTTTTCAGTGCACTTGAGCCGATGGCGCTGATCGGCATGGCGATCTATGCCTACAACGCGATGCGCCGCTCCGGCCTCTCTCACCCCAACAAACTGGCCTTGCACTGGACCTTGGGCAGCGCGGTGTTCACCATGTTCGGCGCCGGTCTGCTGGGGTTGGCTCACACCTTCCCCGACGTCAACAAGTGGACCCACGGCACCCTGATTACCGCCATGCATGGTCATGCGGCCTTCTATGGCGCCTACGCCATGATTGTCCTGGCGATGATCACCTATGCGTTGCCCGGCATGACCCGTCGTCCGGTGGAGGAAAGCAGTATCGGTTACTGGGCATTCTGGCTGCAGTTGGGCGGAATGTTCGGCATGACCCTGTCATTTGCCACCGCGGGCATTGGTCAGGTGTACCTGGAACGCATTCTCGGCCTGGGTTACCTGGACGTTCAGCTGAAAATTCAGGTGCATTTCCTGATGCTGGTGGCGACGGCGTCGATGTTCAGCCTGGGTGCCGGACTGTTCATCTTCGAATTTTTCCGCCATGCGCCGGACTTCAATGTCGATGAAGCCGATCCGGTCCTGGCCACACCTCAAGCCTCGGGCGCGGCGCGGTGATGGAACGTTCGCTGATGCATGCCGAACCCACAGCGCTGCAAGCTGAACCCTATTACCAGCCCAGCGGCGACGAGGTGGCGATTTTCGAGCAATGCCATGCGCAGCAACTGGCCGTCATGCTCAAAGGCCCCACCGGTTGTGGCAAAACCCGTTTTGTCGAACACATGGCGTGGCGTCTCAAACGCCCGCTGATCACTATTTCCTGCCATGACGATCTGAGTGCCAGTGACCTGGTCGGGCGTTTCCTGATCGGGCACCAGGGCACCCATTGGACCGAAGGCCCGCTGACCCGAGCCGTGCGCGAAGGCGCTATCTGTTACCTGGACGAAGTGGTCGAAGCGCGGCAAGACACGATTGTCGTCCTGCACCCGCTGACCGACCACCGACGGATTCTGCCACTGGACAAAATCGGCGAGATCCTCGAAGCCTCGCCACACTTTCAGTTGGTGGTGTCCTACAACCCCGGCTACCAACGAATACTCAAGGATTTGAAGCCGAGTACCCGCCAGCGCTTCGTGGCGCTGGATTTTGACTTCCCGCCGGCCGAGCGCGAAATTGCCATCGTCATTCATGAGGGCGGAACCGACTACGCCACCGCCCACGCCCTGGTCACCCTCGCCCAACGGCTACGCGCCTTGCAAGACCGAGGCCTGGCGGAAGTCCCCAGCACCCGTCTACTGATTGCCACGGCACGGCTGATTTCCCGCGGCATTGCTGCGCCCATCGCGTGCCGGGTCGCGTTGATCTCGCCGCTGTCCGATGACGCGGTGCTGGTCGCGGCCATGCGCGACCTCGTCGACCTGACGTTTATCTAGATGGCTGAAGCCGAGGACCTCATCACTGACGTCGCTCGCCACGCTACGGTGTATGCGCAGGCGCTGTGGCGTCGTCACCGGGCACCTTCGGACACCGCAAAAATCATCACCCTCGGGGATGTCGCACAACACCTCGATTTACTGATCAAGGCAGTGTTCAACACCCACTATCCGCTGCGTGTCGCGCAACCACCCTCGCCCCCCACGTTCCTGAAAAAGCTGTTGCTGCGTCATGAAAAGCCGTGTCGGCAAAACGCCGTCCCGGCGACCGATGGCGTGACGATATGGCTGCCGGAGGACTTGGGCAGCCACGAGGGTCCGCTCTCGCTGCAACGCTATAAAACCCTGGCCTTGCAACAGGCGATGCGTGCCCGACGAGGCAGTGCCAGCGCCCTGTCAGCCCTCGACAACCCGATGCAGCGCAGCGTCTATATGCTCCTGGAAGCCTGGGCCGCCGACACGGATTTGGTGCGACTTTTGCCGGGGTTGGCGCCATCGATCCATGGCTTGCGCGAACATGCCCTGGCGAATCGCCCGCCGCTTCACGCCTTTCCAAACTCGCGACACCCCCTGGAAAATTTTCTTCGTTTACTGCTGCGCAGCGAATGCGGCACCCCTCTGGAAGGGCTGGAGATACCCGCCAAAACAGCCGACTCGGTACAGCAGTCAGAAACCCTTGCGCAACGTTTCCTGTCCATCGATGAACCGCACAAGCCGGGCGCTCATCTGTTGCTGCTCGATGGCTGGACCGGCGACCTGCGCGAGCCGGCGGTGGCTGTGAAGGTGCAGCCCTTGCCCGGCGAAATCGACACCGCCGATACCCTGCCACGCAGCGCCCGCCTCGCACGTCAGCCCACTGTGCGCGAAGCCTGTGCCGATGAGGACGATGATCAGGAGCAAGGCCTGTGGATGGTGCAGCCCGCCGAACCGCTGGAAAAGGCCGAAGACCCCATGGGGATGCAGCGCCCTGCCGACCGGGATACCGATACTCCGGCGGCTGATTTCGCCGAGGCATTGGCCGAACTCAACGAAGCCCGACTGGTGATCACCGCCGGTCGCCCGAAAGAAGTGCTGCTGTCCGACGACCCGCCCCAGACCCGCGCTCAGCACGGTGCACAGGACCTCGCCAACAACGCAATCAGCTACCCCGAGTGGGATTACCGCCGCCAGGCTTACCGTGATCCGGGTGCGACCCTGCAACTGTGTCCTGCCCTGGAAGGCCCGCAGCAGTGGGTCGAGCGAACCCTCGACACGCACCGTCCGGTGCTCGATGCCATCCGCCGGCAATTCGACAGTCTGCGGGCCCAACGCGTCAGGCTGCGCAAACAATGGGAGGGCGACGATATCGATCTGGAGGCGTATATCGACGGTTGCGCCGAGGCCCGCGCCGGCCTGAGCATGCCGCAGGCGCTGTATCAGACCCAGCGCCGTGGCCGGCGCGACATGGCGATCATGTTGCTGATCGACGTCAGCGGCTCCACTGACAGCTGGCTGTCCTGCCATCGCCGGGTCATTGATGTCGAGCGCGAGGCGTTGCTGCTGGTCTGTCTGGCGCTGGAAAGCCTGGGCGAGCCTTATAGCGTGCTGGCATTTTCCGGCGAAGGGCCGCAGCGGGTCACGATCCGCAACCTGAAAGCATTCGATGAGCGCTACAGCGATGAAGTCGGTCGGCGCATTGCCGCCCTCGAACCGGAACGCTATACCCGGGCCGGCGCCGCCCTGCGCCACGCCAGCACATTGCTGATGCGCGAAGCCGCCACGCACCGTCTCTTGTTACTGCTCTCCGACGGCAAGCCGAACGATGTTGACCAGTACGAAGGCCGCTATGGTGTGGAAGACATGCGCCAAGCCGTGACCGAAGCCAAGCTCCAAGGCATCTATCCCTTCTGTTTGACCATCGACCGCCAGGCGGCGAATTACCTGCCCGCGGTATTCGGAGCGCGGCAATACGCCTTGCTGCACAGACCAGAACTGTTGCCCAGCGTCCTGCTGGACTGGATCAGACGACTGGTATCGGTGTGAGCCAGAGCCGCCCCGCCAAGGTTTTCCGCGGCACAAAAAAATGGCGATGGGGGATCAACCCATCGCCATTTGGTGCCGCTGATCTAATGCGACTTACTTGTTACCGCTAGTAGCCTTGGCGCTTGCTTCTGGAGCAGCTTTGGTGGCCGCGGCAGTCGCTGCGTCGAAACTGCTCTGAGCTACATCGGCAGCCTGTTTTACGGCTTTCTGTGCGCTTTCGAACACAGTGCCGGCATTTGCCAGGCTCGACTTGAATGCTGCCACAACAGGCTCGGAGCCGGCCGGTGCATTCTTGCTGATGGTTTCAACGAACTCTTGCACCTGTTGGGTGCCCGCTTCGACCTGACTCGAGGTCAGTTTGGCGATGTCCGACTGAGTACCGACGATCAGCGCTTGAACCTGACGATTGAACTCGGCCAGACGTTCGGTCTGTGCACTTGGCTGAGTGAAAGAAGCTTGCAGCTCGGCGAAACCTTGTGGATCACGGACGGCCAGCAGCTTGCGAACGCCTTCGAAGTGCTCTTCGGTGGAGTCGCGCAGTGCCTTGAACTGCAACTGGCTGAGCTGTTCAACGCTGGCGAAGACTTTGCCGCTGATTTGCTGCAAAAGATCGAGGTTGGCTTTCTGAGCGGTTTGCAGTTTTTCCGAATTGAAAAAAGACATGCTTGAATCTCCTGGTACTAGAAGGCCCTGATGGACCTGAGGACGCGATAGCGATCCGGCCAGTCATCGCGTTAGCCTTGATATTGCAGTGCACAAAACTATTTGGCAACGTCTATTTTTGTGCGGTGCAAAATAACCTTTGCTAAAGCCCTCCTTATTCGCTGTAAACTCCTGCTCATCGAACGGCCGGGCTAGACCTCTTTAACTAAAGGGTTCAGATGGGCCGGTTCCCATGTACAGCGTCAGGAGATTACGATGGGTCAGGAATTAAATATTGCGCTGCAAGATGAAGAGCTCTGCGCACCCGCCGGCTTGTTCGAACACCTGAATCATCTGCAGCGCCTCAATACCCAAAATGTCCTCGACGCCGTGCAGAAGCGCCAGGCAAAAACCTTCGCGCCTTTAAGCCTTGGGCAACTCCGACAGCCGACGCCTGCCGACTGGCAGGAATACTTCACGGACCTCGGCCAACGCAGCGTGTTGTTCTGGGACACCTTGCGTCAGCGCGGCGACAACACCCTGGCCCATGAACGCGCCGGGTATCCGCTGCTGCTCAAGTTCAATCATGAAACGCTGGTCGCCGGTGAAGACCTGCCCCGCCCGGTCAATTACTCGCTGTTGCAAATCCTCGGCGGTCCCGGACAACAGATCGACAGCAAAAAACAGCCGGTGATCATCATCGACCCCCGCGGCGGCCACGGTTCGGGCATCGGCGGTTTCAAACAGGATTCGGTCATCGGCGAGAGCTTGAGAGCCGGCCACCCCACCTACTTCATCTCCTTCAGTCACTCGCCCCGCCCAGGGCAAACCCTTGCCGATATCACAGAAGCCCAGGCGCGGTTCATCGAAGTCGTCAGCGCCCGGCATCCGGACAGCACCAAACCCGTGCTGATCGGTAACTGCCAGGCGGGCTGGGCGTTAATGGGCCTCGCGGCCACCCGGCCGGAGTTGCCGGGGCTGATCATCGTCAACGGTGCGCCGTTGTCGTACTGGGCCGGCGTCAATGGCCGCAATCCAATGCGCTACACCGGCGGTCTGCTGGGCGGTGGCTGGATGGCACGCTTGGGAAGCGACCTCGGCAATGACCGTTTCGACGGCACCTGGCTGGTCAGCAATTTCGAAAACCTGGACCCGGCCAACACCTATTGGGGCAAGTACTACCACCTGTTCAGCGAAGTCGACAGCGAGGCCGCACGCTTTCTGGATTTCGAACGCTGGTGGGGCAGCCCGACCCTGCTCAATGGCGAAGAGATCGAGATGATTGTCGACGACTTGTTCATCGGTAATCAGCTGTCCGGCGGCCTGGGGCGCAAGAGCAGCGGGCTTGACCTCAAGCTGATCGAAGTACCGGTGGTGGTGTTCTGCTCATATGGCGACAACATCACCCCGCCGCAACAGGCACTGGACTGGATCTCCGACGTTTATCCCAGCGATCTCGCGTTGCAAAATGCCGGACGCACCATCGTGTACCTGCGACACGCGAGCATCGGCCACCTGGGCATCTTCGTGTCCGGTGAAGTGGCGCGGCGCGAGCACCGTGAGTTGCTCGGTGCAGTCGATGCGATCAATGCGCTGTCAGCCGGGCTGTATGAAATGCTGATCGAAGACCTGCCGGAGAATTCGGCGACGCCGTATGCCGTGCGATTCGAACGCCGGCGTATCGCCGACATCCATGGCCAGGTGCAGCCGCCCCGTGATGACGATCGCGAATTTGCGCTGGTCCAGCGCGCGTCCGCTATCAACAACAGTGTGTACGACGAATTCATACGCCCGTGGTTGCGCCAGCTGATCAACGAACCGAGCGCCGAAATGCTGCGCCGGGCGCACCCTTTCCATCAGCAGCAAGTGGCCTGGAGCAGTTTGAACCCGGCGCTGTGGTGGCTGGCAGGCAGTGCCGCCCAGGTAAGCAAAGATCGTCACCCCGCCAGCCAGACCAACCCGTTGCTGGTCTGGCAGGAACTGTTTTCCAACCAGGTGCAGGACGCCTTGAACGGCTATCGGGATCTGCGCGATGCCGCTCAGGAAATGTGTTTCTACGGCGTGTATGGCGTGCTCAACAGCCTCACCGGCAATGCGTCCGGGCGAAATCTTCAGGAACATGCCAAGCAGCACGACAAGGTTTTGATTGAGCGCTTGCAGGATGCCCTGCCCCTTGGCGGCCTGATGGAAGCCTTGATACGGATCCTGTTCCTGCTGGGCCGCGACAGCGACGAGCCGGGCAAGCAAAGTGTCGAAAAATTGATCCAGCAGCTGCAAGTGTTGCTTCAGGACTACAGTGCCGAGCCGCTTGATTTGCGTGAAACCCTGCGCCTGCAAAAACTGCTGGTCGCTACCCATCCGCAAGAAAGCCTGCACAGCCTGCCCTTGATGCTGGTTGAGGTCGAAGAACGCCAGCAAGTGCTCGCGGCCGTCGCCAATTTGCTGCCGGAACTGCTGACCAGCGGCGCAGACAACCTCTTCTGGCGTGAGCTGCACACACTGCTTGACGTGCCGCTGCCAGGTTTCAGCCTGACCCAACCACCCGGTGCAGCCGATGCCATCGAAGAGAAAGTCCCGGTGGTAGCTCCAGAGCCGGCCAAGCATGAAGCCCCAGTGGTCATCCCCGAGCCAATCAAGCAGGAAACCCCGGTGGCCATCCCTGAGCCAATCAAGCAGGAAAAAACCGCAGTAACCCCTGACCCCGTCGCCAAGGTTGCGAGTCCAGTGCGCAAACCTGCCAAGGGCAAGAATGGCGTAAAAAAACCTCCGGTGAAATAACACTGACGAGGACCGCGTCAGACCGGCGCGGCTTCCTCGATTTCAAACGATTCATCGGCCCGATACTGACCGGGTGTCATGCCAAACCAGCGGCTACAGGCTTTGTTGAAACTGCTGTGGTCATGAAAACCAAGGAGATACGCGACATGCTTCATGTTGAAGTGAGAATGGCGCAGGTAGAAATCGGCCAATTGCCGGCGCACCGCGTTCTGCACATCCTTGAATTGCGTCCCTTCTTTTTCCAGCGCGCGCTGCAACGTCCGCTTGCTGATGTTCAATGCCGCCGCGATCGACTCCATGTCGCACTGTCCATGATCCTGACTCAAACGCTCAGTAATCAGCGCGCGAATCCTGCCGACGATGCAAAAACCAAACAGCAGGTCCAGTTGAGCCTCGGCAAAACTGTCATGCAGCACCGCCAACGCTTCATTGGCCATGTTCAACGGACGCATCAGTTCCTGACCGTCAAACAAAATGCTGTCGTAAGGCGCGTCGAAATGCAGGTCGCAGCCAAACAGCCGACGATGCTCGGAGGTGTCGTCAGGTTCGGGATAGGTGAACCCCACGCTCAAGGGTTGCGGTGCGTTGCCGCCCGCCAGCGTACGGCAGAAACCCAGCAATGAAGCCAGCGCTGCATCGGTGTATTGGCGAGGTTTGACCGAGCCTTTTTGTTGATGATCAAGGCCGGAAAGTCGGTAGTTCTGCTGTTCCGATGTAAAGAAAAGGCTGAATCCGGTTCCGATCAACGGACTGAAACGGACCAGTCGTTCAAGGGCTTTTTTCAGATTCAGGCTGGACATCATGGTGTAGCCGACGATCTGAAAGCTGCCGGGGTTGAAACTTCCATAGGCCTTCAAGCCTATGTCTGGATCACCCGAGGCCTGAGCGGCCAGATCCCAAAGTCGATAGATTGCCTTTCGCTCGCAAAACGCTCCTGGTTTGTCCGCAAGCTTCATGTCTAGTTCAGCCTCCTGACACAGACTGGCAACATCCAGTCCTTGAGCCAAGAGCGTATTTACCAGCACGCTGGCATAGCCTGAACTCATTCTATACATGGCGTCCTCAATGACCTGTGGAACCGAACATCCTGTCCGGAGCCATAACTGATCTGCGATGAATCAAAGACTAACGGGTGGTTCAGTTGCCAATATTGATCCCAGTATAGGTACTCCTCACTTTTAGCCACTATTTCAGGTCAGTCGTCATCCTATACACACGCTTCGAGGCGACGACAGCAGTGTCCAATAGTTCTGTTTCATTTCGTGCATGGCACCGATGGACACCAGACCGTCACCTCTCAACACTTCCGCACGCCCCGTCAATGCCGAACAATCCCCATCTTGCAGCGCAAAATACAAAAAGGAAGAGAGCATATGAAGTCGCTTGGTCGTATTGCGTTGGTCACGGGTGGTATGGGTGGGATTGGCACTGCGATAAGCCAACGCCTGTACAAGGAAGGATTCAAGGTCATCGTGGGCTGCAGCTCAGATTCCGCCCGCAAGAAAGAATGGATGGCGAGCCAACTGGAGGCGGGTTATCAATTCGAATGCATCTATGGCGACATCACCGATTGGGAATCAACGCGCAAAGCGTTCGAGATGGCTCGTGAGCAGTACGGCCCGATCGATGTCTTGGTCAACAATGCCGGCATCACACGTGATGCGTCCTTTCGCAAATTGACGCCCGAAGACTGGAACGCGGTCATCGGCACCAACCTGAGCGGCCTGTTCAACACCACCAAACAGGTGATTGAAGGGATGCTGGCCAAGGGTTGGGGACGGGTCATCAACATCTCCTCGATCAACGGTCAGCGCGGCCAGTTCGGCCAGACCAACTACAGCGCGGCCAAGGCCGGCATCCACGGTTTCACCATGGCCCTGGCCCGGGAAGTGTCCGGCAAGGGCGTGACCGTCAACACCGTCTCCCCAGGTTACATCCAGACCAGCATGACCGCGGCCATCCGCCCGGACATTCTCGACACCATGATCGCGGCCACACCGGTCGGGCGTCTCGGTCAACCTGAAGAAATCGCTTCCATCGTGGCCTGGCTGGCTTCCGATGAATCGGCCTATAGCACCGGGGCCGACTTCTCGGTCAACGGCGGCATGAACATGCAGTAGACCTGTCAGGGCATGGATGCCCTGCTTTCGCTCGACAACATCTTAATGAGGTCACGCATGAACGAAGTCGTAATCGTTGCCGCTACTCGTACCGCCATTGGCAGTTTTCAAGGTGCCTTGTCCGCGATTCCAGCCACCGAGCTCGGCGCGGCGGTCATTCGCCGTTTGCTGGAAGAGACCGGTCTGGACGGCTCGCAGATCGATGAAGTGATCCTCGGCCAGGTGCTCACCGCAGGCTCGGGGCAAAACCCGGCACGCCAGACGGCTATCAAGGCCGGCCTGCCCCATACCACCCCTGCACTGACCCTGAACAAGGTCTGCGGCTCGGGCCTCAAGGCTGTCCAGCTGGCGGTCCAGGCCATCCGTTGCGGCGACGCCGAACTGATCATTGCCGGCGGTCAGGAAAACATGAGCCTGGCACCGTATGTGTTGCCCAAGGCCCGCACCGGTTTGCGCCTGGGTCATGCGCAACTGCAAGACAGCGTGATTCAGGATGGTTTGTGGGACGCCTTCAACGACTACCACATGGGCATCACCGCCGAGAACCTGGCGAGTAAGTACGAACTGAGTCGCGAAGACCAGGACGCTTTCGCCGCAGCCTCACAACAGAAGGCCTCTGCCGCCATCGAAGCGGGTTACTTCAAGCGTGAAATCACCCCGATCCTGATCCCTCAGCGCAAAGGTGAGCCGCTGGTCTTCGACACGGATGAACAACCGCGTCCAGACAGCACACTGCAGGCATTGGGCAACCTCAAACCCGCATTCCAGAAAAACGGCAGCGTCACCGCCGGTAACTCGTCGACCCTCAACGACGGTGCCGCCGTGCTGTTGCTGGCCAGCGCCGCCAAGGCCCTGTCCCTCGGGTTGCCGGTTCTGGCACGCATCAAGGCATACGCCAGCTCCGGCGTGGACCCAGCGATCATGGGCATCGGACCGGTGCCGGCCACCCGCTTGGCATTGACCAAAGCTGGCTGGAGCCTGGACGACCTGGACCTGATCGAAGCCAATGAAGCGTTCGCCGCGCAATCACTGGCAGTTGGCAAGGAACTGGGTTGGGACACCAGCAAAGTCAACGTCAATGGCGGCGCGATTGCCCTCGGTCATCCGATCGGCGCATCGGGCGCGCGGATTCTGGTGTCGCTGTTGCACGAGTTGATTCGTCGCGACGGCAAAAAGGGTTTGGCTACGTTGTGCATCGGTGGCGGCCAGGGCGTCAGCCTGGTCATCGAGCGCTAGAAACACAGGAGTGTTTGCTTAAGTTGCTGACGCGGCGCCGAAGTCCGGCGCCGCGGTTTTTTTCTGCCCGGTTTACGTCAGTGGGCAAGGAGTTCCATGGACAATAACGCGCATACCTTCAACACCTTCTGGTCAGGCCAGGTTCCGTTCATTGCCTCCTTTGCAGTGCAACAATTACGTCTCTGGGTCAGTAGCAATCCGTGGTTTACCGGCCAGGAATACAACGAGTGGTTTGACCTGCCGCGCGGCACCCTGGACAGCCTTCAATCGGATTACCAGCAGCAATGGGGCGAACTGGGTCAGCAACTGCTGACCGGTCAGCCATTCAGCTTCGACGATCGACGTTTTGCCAGCGGCAACTGGAGCCAGCCACTGTTCGGCTCGCTCGCAGCGTTTTACCTGCTCAACGCAGGGTTTCTGCTGAAGCTGCTGGACAAGTTAGCGATTCCGGACAAAAAGCCGCGCCAGCGCCTGCTCTATCTGGTGGAACAAGCCATCGCCGCCGGGGCGCCGAGCAACTTTCTGGCCAGTAACCCCGATGCGCTGCAACGGGTCGTCGATACCCAGGGCAGCAGCCTCCTCACCGGCCTGTTGCACCTGGCCAGCGACCTGCAAGAAGGCAAGATGCGCCAGTGCGACGCCGGCGCCTTCAAAGTCGGCGTTGACCTCGCCAACACCCCCGGCGAAGTGGTGTTCGAGAACGAACTCTTCCAGCTCATCCAGTATTACCCGCAAAGCGAAACCCAGTACCGGCGCCCGGTGTTTGTCGTGCCGCCGTCAATCAACAAGTACTACATTCTCGACTTGCGCCCGGACAACTCGATGGTTGCCCATCTGTTGAAACAAGGGCACCCGGTGTTTCTGATGTCGTGGCGCAACTTCGACCAGGAACACGCTGGCACCACCTGGGATGACCTGATCGAAACCGGCATCATCAAAGGCCTGCAAATCACCCGTGAAATCAGCGGCGATCAACGGCCCAATTGCGTTGGTTTCTGCATCGGCGGCACCTTGTTGAGTTCGGCGCTGGCCGTCCTGGCGGCGCGCGGCGACCGCGAGATTGGCAGCGTGAGCCTGTTGACCACCTTCCTCGACTACCTCGATACCGGCCCCATCGACATCTTCGTCGACGAACAATTGGTGGCCTACCGCGAGCGCACCATCGGCGGCCTGGATGGCCCCATCGGCCTGTTCAAGGGCGAGGACATGGGCAACACCTTCTCGCTGCTGCGCCCCAACGACTTGTGGTGGAACTACAACGTCGACAAATACCTCAAGGGCCAGAAACCGATCCCCCTCGACCTGCTGTACTGGAACAACGACAGCACCAACCTCCCGGGCCCGATGTACTGCTGGTATCTGCGCCACACCTACCTGCAGAACGACCTGAAATCCGGTGAGCTGGACTGCTGCGGGGTCAAGCTGGACCTGCGCGCCATCGATGCTCCGGCGTACATCCTCGCCACCCATGACGATCACATCGTGCCGTGGAGAAGCGCTTACGCCAGCACCGAGTTGCTCTCCGGGACCAAGCGTTTTGTGCTGGGTGCATCAGGGCATATCGCCGGGGTGATCAACCCGCCGGCCAAGGAAAAACGCCACTACTGGACCAACAACCGGGTCACCAAAAACCCGGAAACCTGGTTCAAGAACGCCCAGCAACATTCCGGTAGCTGGTGGAATGACTGGTTCGTCTGGCTGGCTGAACAGTCCGGCGAACGCCAGCCCTCGGTGCTGCACACCGGTAACGCCCAATACCCGGCGATCGAGTCGGCACCTGGGCGTTATGTGATGCAATGATCGACAACCCCGCGCGATAACCACTATGGCGCGGGGACTCCCTCTTCACTCATCCTCGTAAAAACAGCACATACGCTCAATATCCTCGCGGCAATCCCGGCAATCATGTCCTCCTCACTCACACCGTAAGGACATCGTCATGGCCATCGCAAAAGCTGTTCCTGGCAAAACCCTGCTGACCCCGACCGACCACACCCTGATCATGATCGATCACCAGTCGCAAATGTCCTTTGCGACCAAGTCGATCGACGCTGTCACCCTGCGCAACAACGCCGCACTCGTGGCCAAGGCAGCGCGCGGCTTCAAGGTCTCGACCATCCTGACCACCGTTGCAGAGAAGAGCTTTTCCGGCCCGATCTTCGACGAAATAAAATCAGTGTTCCCGGAACACAACGTCATTGACCGTACCAGCATGAACACCTGGGAAGACGAGCGCATAGCTGTCGAGGTCAACGCTGCCGGCAAACAGAAAATTGTCCTGGCCGGTCTTTGGACTTCCGTGTGCATTGTTGGCCCGGCGCTGTCGGCGATCGACCAGGGTTTTGAGGTCTACGTGATTGCCGATGCCTGCGGCGACGTCACCACCGAAGCCCATGAAATGGCCATGCAACGCATGATCCAGCTCGGTGCTCGCCCTATGACCTCGTTGCAATACCTGCTTGAACTGCAGCGGGACTGGGCTCGCAGCGAGACTTACGAGGAAACCGTGAAAACCTCGATTGCCAATGGTGGTGCCTACGGTCTGGGTCTGATCTATGCCAAGACCATGTTCGGTGCCTCGGAAGGCCACTAAGCGCCGTCTAAAAACAAGCGACTCCGGATATTCTGGAGTCGCTGTCCTCGTGATGAATGATCCATGAAGCTTTCCTCGCAAGACCTGAAATTCGCACTGCCGTTCTGGGTGTCGGTGCTGTTCGCGGACTCGGCCGGGGTCGCTCTGGCTGACGAATCGACGCAAAACTCCCAAGGCTTTCTGGACGGTGCATCGTTGTCGGTGCTCAGTCGAAATTTCTACCTCAACAGTGACTATCGGTCACCCTCGCCTGCGGGCAAAAACTACAAACAGGAATGGGCTCAAGGTTTTATCGGTGCTTTTGAATCCGGATTCACACCCGGCACATTTGGATTTGGCCTGGATGCCCATGGGTTTCTGGGGCTGAAGCTCGATGGCGGCAAGGGCCATTCCGGGACAGGACTGCTTCCAGTCGATGCTGATGGCCGCAGTGAAGACAATTACTCCAGCGGCGGCGCGGCGTTGAAAATCAGGGCCTCCCGAACCACAGTGGCCTTCGGTGAAATGATGGTGGAAACCCCGGTGTTCGACACCGCAGACAAACGCCTGCAACCGGAGTACGCCACGGGCTTTCTGTTCAACAGCCGTGAAATCGACGGTATGAATCTGGTGGCCGGTCACTTTACGGCGTTCAAGAACCAGGACAGTTCTTCAAGCAAGGACGACTTTTACGGCTACGGCGCCAACACCGAGGCGGGAGGCATCTCGTTTCTCGGCGCTGACCTGTTCACCCAGAGTCCCGTCGGAGGAGCGCTCTACGCTTCCGAGCTGACTGACACCTGGCATCAGTACTACGGCAACCTGCACCTGAAACAATCCGGAATGTTCCTCGACGCCAATGTCTATCACACGCAGGACACCGGCCAGGCGGTGGCCGGCGCGATCGACAACACGGCGTTCAGCCTGTCGGGAAAATACACTCACGATGCCCACGCGTTGACGCTGGCTTATCAGAAAATCAATGGCGACACGCCCTTCGATTTCGTCGGAGGCGACTCCATCTACCTCGCCAACTCGATCAAGTACGCCGACTTCAACGGCGCCCATGAACGTTCCTGGCAAGCACGCTACGACCTCGACCTGGGCCCCTACGGGATTCCCGGGCTCAACTTCATGACCCGTTACGTGAAAGGAAACCAGATCGACGGCACCCATGCGCCCAAGGGAGGAGCCTACAACCCGTTCGACGAAACGCTCGGTGAGTACGTACCTCAACAAGGGGACGGCGGGCGGCATTGGGAGCGAGACATAGACCTGCGCTACATCGTGCAATCCGGATTGGCCAAGGGCTTGTCCCTGCAACTGTCCCATGTGTCGCACCGGGCCAATAGCGCACAGGCCGGCGATGATATCGACAGGATCTACGTCGTTATCCAGTACCCGCTGACCTTCGGGCACCTATGATAAAAATGGCGGAAGGCAGCCGGAGTCGAACCTGCCCGGGAACGGATGCCGTCCCCAACCGGGTTTGAAGCCCGGCCGCGCCACCGGGCGCGATTGCCTTCCTTGAAGTCAGTGCTCGGTGCGTTGGGCCAAGGCATTGTCGAGGCGGATATGGCGCTTGTCGCCAAACCGTCGCGTCAGGCCGATCCGGTCGAAGTATTCGAGAATCTGGATGCTGCGCTTGCGCCCCAGGCCCACGGCATCACGAAACGCCGTGACCTGAATCACCGGGTTTTGCGCGGCCAGTTGCACAAGCATAGCCGCCAATCGGCGGATCATCGTGTCGGTGTAGAACAGGTCACGGACGACTTGATGCGCCCTTCCCAACCTCGCCATTTTGCACAGCAGCAAGCGCACGGCCGCCTCGTCATGGTCAAGGTCGCGCACCCACGGCGGATCAAAACCAGCCTGTTCGAACAACGGTTGCAAGTGTTGCCACAGGGCTTCCTCGTCTTCGCTCAAGCGCACCTGATGATCGGGCAAATGCAGCCATGGCCCGCTGGCGACAATGGCCCCGCTGGCGAGTAATTCGTCGAGCAGGCTGATGAACGTCGGACGGTCCAGCGCTGTGCCGGTGAACCGCCGCAGCCGGTCCCGGTCCGGGCCCATTTGATCCGGTTCCAGTTGATGAAAGCGTGCGAGGTGTTCCAGTAACGGCGCTTTGAGCGCTTCCCAGCGGGCCGCACTGAACAGCAACGGACCTTGGCGAGTGTCGATCAGGCGCACGTCATCGGGCAAAACCCACGTATTACGGGGGCGATTGAACTGGCGCTCCAGACGCTGCGGATCGAGCCCGGTGTCGCTGTTGGCCAATAACGCCGGCAGGCTGTCTTCCAACTCTTTGCGTGTGGCGAGGGCGTGTAGCTGCGCCAGCCGCTCGGGGCTTCGGCGTTGTCGGGTCGGTGCAAACGGGTCGAGCACCCGCGCGCCGCCGAGGGTGCGTTGGGCGCTCTGGTCACGCAGGATCAACGGATCGCCCTTCACGGCCTGCACCGGCGTATTCAGCAGCAGTTGCGCGAACATCCGTTCACCCGGCGCCAGGCGGGCGCCTTCCAGCAACGCCACCCGCCCGGTCACGTCCTGAGTCCCGACGTGAACGTGTACGGGTTGAAAGTGCTCGAGGGCCTTGGGTTCACTGGCTAACAATTGCAGGTCGACATCCACTCGCTGGGTCGGCGCGTACAGCCACTCGGCCAGCAACCAGTGACCACGATGAATCTGTTCCAGGGCCAAGCGTTCGGCACTCAGGTTCAACGCCACTCGCTGTCCGGCCATTGCGACTTCAGCAGCCCGATTCTGTGCATGCAGGCCGCGCACGCGAACGGGTTTGCCCTGGGGGCCGAGCATCAGCGTATCGCCCACCGCCACCACGCCAGACAACGCAGTGCCGGTCACCACGATACCGACGCCGGCCACATTGAAGGCGCGATCAATCGCCAGGCGAAAACCGCCGATGGTGCTGCGTTGAACGACTTCACGCTGCGCCTCGAGCAAGGCTTGCCGCAGGCTTTCGATGCCCTCCCCGGTCACACTCGACAGCGCAATCAGCGGCGCGTTGGCATAAGGTCCCGGCGCCAGCAATGTCTGGATCTGCTCGCGGACGACGTGCACTCTGGACGGTTCGACCCGGTCGCATTTGCTGATCGCCACCAGCGTCCGAGGGATGCCCAGCAGTTCAACGATGGCCAGGTGTTCGCGGGTCTGCGGCATGACGCCATCGTCGGCCGCGACCACCAGCAACACCAGATCAATGCCCTGAGCCCCCGCCAGCATGTTGTGGGTGAAGCGCTCATGACCGGGCACATCGATAAAACCGGTCAGGGCCGCTTGCGGTTCCAGCGCCGCGTAGAGGTAGCCGAGGTCGATGGTCATGCCGCGTTCACGTTCTTCCCGGCGACGGTCACCGGCCTGGCCGGTCAGGGCCTGGAGCAAGGCAGTCTTGCCGTGGTCGATGTGCCCGGCGGTGCCGACGATCACCCTATGTCTCCTGTAATTGAACGAGTTGCGCCAGCCACGCCGGCTCATCGTCCAGTTGCCGCAGGTCCAGCCACAACGCATCGTCATCAATGCGCCCGAGCACCGGAATCGGCAACGCACGCAGGGCTGCTTCCAGCCCGTGCAACTGTCGTCCGCGAAGACGTTTGGACGCGAGAGGTCGCAGGCATAAAGCCGCACTCGGCAATCGCGCCACCGGTTGGCTACCGCTGCCGATCATGCTCAGCGCAGCTACCGCGCTGACGCTCCAGCCGTCGCCCAGGATGTTGGCCAGCGAGGGTTGCAGGCGCTCAGCCTGGGCCAGGATATCCGCCTGGGGCCGGGTCAGCAGGCGCAAACTCGGCAGCCGTTCGGCCAGTCGATCTGGATCGCGGTACAGGCCCAACACCGCTTCGAGGGCGGCCAGGGTCAGTTTGTCGACCCGTAAGGCGCGCTTGAGTGGATTCTTCTTGATCTTCGCGATCAGGTCTTTGCGACCGACGATCAACCCGGCCTGTGGCCCACCCAGTAACTTGTCGCCACTGAAGGTGACGATGTCCGCACCATCGATCAGCGCCTGGCGCACCGTCGGCTCGGCGGGCAAGCCCCAGCGCGTCAGGTCCAGCAGGCTGCCGCTGCCGAGGTCTTCAAGTAACGGCAAGCCGTGTTTATGCGCGAGATGCGCCAACTCGTCAGTCGGCACCCGGGCGGTGAAGCCTTCGATGTTGTAGTTGCTCGTATGGACGCGCATCACCAAACCGCTACGGGGGCCGATGGCCGCCTCGTAATCCCGGGCATGGGTGCGATTGGTGGTGCCGACTTCGTGAAGCCTGACCCCGGCCCTGGCCATGATGTCGGGAATGCGGAAGGCGCCACCGATTTCGATCAGTTCGCCCCGGGAAATGATGCCTTCCTTACGCGCGCCCAGACTGTTAAGTGTCAGCAACACCGCAGCGGCGTTGTTGTTGACCACCGTCACCGCCTCGGCGCCGGTCAGCTCGCGGATCAGGCCTTCGATCAGGTCATCACGGTCGCCGCGCTTGCCGCTGTGCAGATCGAATTCCAGATTGAGCGGGTAGCGTGCCGCGAGTTGCACGGCGTCGATGGCTTCCTCCGGCAACAATGCTCGCCCCAGATTGGTGTGCAGCACCGTGCCGGTGAGGTTGAACACCCGGCGCACGTTGCTGCGATGCTGAGTGGCCAAGCGTTCGCCCGCCCTGCCCGCCAACACTTCAGGCGCGATTTCAATGGCGTCGAGTTGCCCTGAAAGCACCGGTTCACGCAAGTCATCGAGCAATTGCCGCAAATTCACCAGCAACGCGTCACGCCCATAACGCTCGGCCAGCGGTTGGCAAGCGGGATGGCGCAACAGACTGTCGATGGAAGGCAGCCGGAGAACCTGGCTGGCGGGTCTGGAGGACATCAGGCGCTCCTGATTACGAATGACCGTAGCGCCTGAGTGTAGCTGCTGAGCTCGGAGGGATAGCTTAGAGGGAAAGCTCAAAGGGGTAGCTCAGCCACCTCCCGGTGCCAGCAACAGATTAGGCGCCGGACGCAGGTAGCCTTCCTGCTCCAGGCGCATGTCCAGCAGCAGGCTGGTCAGGTCCGTCGAGAGCGCTTCGGCCTCGGCGTCGTTTTCCAGGTAAAGCAGTTTCAGGTAGCTGCGGCAGCCGGGACAGACCTCCGCGCGCAACGGAGCCTGATTGGCGGCGTAGCGGTCGTCATCGAGGCTGACGTATTCAAGGCCTTTGCTTTGTTCGCAATACACGCATTTGACCCGCACCACATGCCATTCGCAGGCACACAGCGAGCACACCAGATACCGCAAGCCGTTGTACTTGCCGCGATGGCGAATCACACCGACCATGGCCGGTGAACCGCAGGCCGGGCATTGGCTGAGACTGTCGCCGGGTTTTAGCGCAAGGTCCGGCGTACTCAGCAACCAATGACTCCAGGCCACCTGCAACGCCGCGCCGAGAAACGGCACCACGGCGGCGGGCAGCAAGGTGAACTGGCCGCTGACCAGCGCAATCGCCCAGACCTTACGTTGTCCGACGTTGGTGCTGCGCAAGGTCGCCACGGCTTTTTCCACGGCAGGTTGCGGCGGTGGCTGGTAACGCTGCAACAGCGTTTCGAGGTACGGCAGCCAATGGTCCTCGCGCACCAGACTGTCCGCGGCGAACGGCGGCAAGCCGTGTTGCTGGCACACGCGCAGGCGTTCGGCATCGGGCATGGCGGTGACGGGCGGATCGTCCATCAAACCCTGCTGCACATGGCACAGCCCGGTCACCAGCCGCAGGTAATCGGCCAGTGGATGGCCGTCGACCAGACGCTCCAGGCGCAAGGCGCGCAAGGTGAACAGGTTGTTCGGTGGCAGGTGCAGAAACGGCGGTGAACTCGCCGCCGCTTCGATCTCGCCAGGCTCAAGAATCGTCGCCACGGGGTTATCCTTTTTTGCTGATCGGCCGGTCGGGGTGCTCGTCGCGGGTCACTTCGCGGTACCACAGTTCATGGTGTTTTTTCGCCCAGGCGCGGCTGACTCGGCCATGCACCATGGCGCTGACCGACCCCTTGATCCAGATGCCGGCGTAGATGTGAACAATGATGCTCAGCACCAGGATGAAACCCGCCAACGCATGCAGCAGCATGGCCCAACGAATGCTGGTGATGCCAAAGTACTCGCTGAAATACGCACGCCAGATCACCAGCCCGCTGAACAGCAGCACCAGCATGCAAATCAGCAAGGTCCAGAACAGCAGCTTCTGCCCAGGGTTGTACTTGCCGATGGGCGGCACGCCCTCCTCCTCATTCTTGATCACCCGTCCGACTCGCCTCAGCCACAACCGATCATTGGCAATAAAGTAATTCGCGCGCCAGAAACGGATCACCAGCCCCAGGAACAGCACGAACATCACCACGCCCATGAACGGATGCAGGATGCGCGTCCACGGGCCGCCGCCGAACAGGTTGCTGAGCCAGAACAGCGCCGGATGAAACAACGCCAGCCCCGACAGTGCCGCCATCAGAAACAGAATCGCCACCAGCCAGTGATTGGTGCGCTGGTTCGAGGTGTAGCGAAGGATCGGTTTGTCGTTCATGGCCTGTCCTCCCCCTTCGGATCATAGGTGTGCACCGATGGATCGATTTCATGCACGGCGGGATCGGGGATGCTCGGGTGTTCGTCCTCCTCGACCAGTTGCGGCCCGATGCGCACGTAGTGGAAGAACCCGGCCAGCACCGCCAAGCCCATGGCCAGCAACCCCAAGGGTTTGCTCACGCCTTTCCACAGGTCCACCAGCGGACTGATGGTCGGTTGATCCGGCAGGCCGGCATACAACCGGGGCTCATCGGCATGGTGCAGCACATACATCACGTGAGTACCGCCGACGCCACTCGGGTCGTACAGCCCCGCGTGTTCGAAGCCACGGCTCTTGAGGTCGACGATCCTTTCGGCCGCGTGCTCTTTCATGTCGTCCTTGGTGCCGAACACAATGGCGCCCGTCGGGCAGGTTTTGACGCAAGCCGGCTCCAGCCCCACCGCCACCCGGTCCGAGCACAACGTGCATTTGTAGGCCTTGTGATCCTTTTGCGAGATTCGCGGGATATTGAACGGGCATCCGGTGATGCAATATCCGCAACCGATGCAATGGTCCTGGTCGAAATCGACGATGCCATTGGCGTGCTTGATGATCGCCCCCGGGCTCGGGCACGCCGCCAGGCACCCCGGCTCGGCGCAGTGCATGCAGCCGTCCTTGCGAATCAGCCATTCCAGATTGCCGGCGTCGGTTTCGTGCTCGGTGAAGCGCATCAAGGTCCAGGTTTCTGCGCTCAGGTCTTGAGGGTTGTCGTAAGTGCCGAGGTTGTGGCCGACATCGTCGCGCAGCTCGTTCCATTCCGAGCAGGCGACCTGACAAGCCTTGCAGCCGATGCACTTGGTGGTGTCGATCAGCTTGGCCACTTCCTCCTGATTGCGTACCGAGGATGGGACGGTCGTGGTGGCCGAACGGGCGATGATGTCTTGGCTGGCCATTTAGACTTTCTCCACGTTGACCAGGAATGACTTGGATTCCGGGGTCTGAGTGTTGCCATCGCCGAGGAACGGCACCAGGGTGTTGGTCAGGTAACCGTGACGCGTGAGGCCGGTAAAACCCCAGTGCAGCGGGATGCCGATCTGGTGCACCACCTGATTATTGACCTGCAGCGGACGAATCCGCTTGGTCACCACCGCCACCGCTTCTATATGCCCGCGCTTGGAACTGACACGGACTCGGTCGCCGGCCACGATGCCTTTCTCCTTGGCCAGCACTTCACCGATCTCGACAAACTGCTCGGGTTGGGCAATCGCGTTGAGCTTGCAATGCTTGCTCCAGAAGTGGAAATGCTCGGTCAGCCGGTAACTGGTCGCCGCATAGGGGTAGTCCTTGGCCACGCCTAAGGAATCCCACACCGAATCGAAGATCCGCGCCGCCGGGTTGCTGGTGGCTTTCTTGTTTTGCGGGTGCAACGGGTTGATGCCGATCGGCGTTTCGAACGGCTCGTAGTGCTCAGGGAAAGGCCCTTCGTTCATCTTGTCGACGGCAAAGAACCGCGCCACGCCCTCAGGGTTCATGATGAACGGATTCATCCCGGCTTCCGGTGGCGAGTCGGCCTTGAAGTCCGGCACATCGGTGCCGCTCCAGACCTTGCCGTTCCACCACACCAGGCGTTTTTTCTCGTCCCACGGCTTGCCTTGCGGGTCGCACGAAGCGCGGTTGTAGAGAATCCGCCGGTTCGCCGGCCAGGCCCAGGCCCAGCCCTGATGTTGCTTCATGCCGTACGGATCGCTGTTGTCGCGCCGGGCCATCTGGTTGCCCGCTTCAGTCCAGCTGCCACAGAAAATCCAGCAACCGGAAGCCGTGCTGCCGTCGTCCTTGAGCTGGCCGAAACCGGCCAGTTGCGCGTTGCCCTTGATCGCCGCGCCGGTAGCGTCGGTGAAGTCCGTGGTGGCATAGCCGTTGATTTCCTTGGCCAGTTCTTCCGGCGAAGGTTCGTCGGCGATTTTGTACGGCCAGGACAGTTTGAGGATCGGCTCGGCATAAGCGCCACCGTTGGCCTGGTAACGCTGGCGCAGACGGATAAACAGCTCGCTCATGATCCGCACATCGGTGCGCGCTTCGCCAGGGCCGTCGGCCCCTTTCCAGTGCCATTGCAGCCAGCGGCTGCTGTTGACCAGCGAACCGTCCTCTTCGGCGAAACAAGTGGTGGGCAGGCGAATCACTTCGGTCTGGATGCCGGCAGTTTCGACGTCGTTATACGGCCCGACATTGCGCCAGAACTCCGAGGTCTCGGTGGCCAGTGGGTCCATCACCACCAGCCATTTCAGCTTGGCCAGCGCCGCCATCACCCGGTTTTTGTCAGGCAACGCGGCGATGGGGTTGAAGCCCTGGCACATATAGCCGTTGACCTTGCCCTGGCCCATCAGGTCGAACACTTTGAGGATGTCGTAGTTCGGGATGTCCAGTTTCGGCAGATAGTCATAAGCCCAGCGGTTTTCGAGCGTGGCATTCGCGCCGTACCAGGCTTTCATGAGGCTGACGTGGAACTTGCCGTAGTTTTGCCAATAGGACAGCTGCCCCGGACGCAACGGTTTTTGCGTGCGTTTGACGATGTAGGCGTTGTAATCCTGCTCCGCATCCTGCGGCAAAGTCAGGTAGCCCGGCAGCGAATTGGACAGCAAACCGAGGTCAGTCAGCCCCTGGATGTTGGAGTGCCCGCGCAAGGCATTGACGCCCCCGCCCGGCATGCCGACGTTGCCCAGCAGCAATTGCACCATGGCCGCGCTGCGGATGATCTGCGAACCGATCGAGTGCTGCGTCCAGCCCAGCGCGTAGAGAATCGTCATGGTCTTGCCCGGTTGCGAGCAGGTGGCGATTTCTTCCCAGATCTTCTGCATGGCATCCACTGGCATGCCACAAATCTGGCTCGCCAGTTCGATGTTGTAGCGGCTGTAATGCTGCTTCATCAATTGATAGACGCAGTGCGGGTCCTGCAGGGTCGGGTCGACCTTGACGAAGCCGTCCTCGCCGACTTCATAACCCCAGCCGGACCTGTCGGTGTAGGCGCGTTTGGCGACGTCGTAACCGCTGAAGATCCCATCCTCGAAGCCGAACCCGGCTTTGACGATGAACGACACGTCGGTGTAGTTGCGCACGTACTCGTGCTGGATCTTGTCTTCGGTCAGCAGGTAATTGATCAGCCCGCCCATGAAGGCGATGTCGGTGCCGGTGCGAATCGGAGCGTAATAGTCGGCCACCGAGGCGGTCCGGGTAAAACGCGGATCGACCACGATCAAGCGTGCCTTGTTGTGCGCCTTGGCTTCGGTCACCCATTTGAAGCCACACGGGTGCGCTTCTGCTGCGTTGCCGCCCATCACCAGGATCAGATTCGCGTTACCGATATCGGTCCAGGTATTGGTCATGGCACCACGGCCATACGTCGGGGCAAGACTTGCCACCGTCGGGCCGTGTCAGACACGCGCCTGGTTATCGAACCCCAGCATGCCGAGACTGCGAATGACTTTGTGGGTGATGTAACCCGCTTCATTGGACGCCGCCGAGGCCGCGAGGAAACCGGTGGTCAGCCAGCGGTTCACCGTTTGGCCCTGGGCATTCTTCTCGATGAAGTTGGCGTCGCGGTCGGCCTTCATCAGGTCGGCGACGCGATCCAGCGCTTCATCCCAGGAGATGCGCGTCCACTCGGTAGTGCCGGGTTTGCGCACCTGTGGGTATTGCAGGCGACCGGGGCTGTGAATGAAGTCCAGCAGACCGGCGCCTTTGGGGCACAGGGTGCCGCGATTGACCGGGTGATCGGAATCGCCTTCGATGTGGATGATGTTTTGCGCGACGTTCTTGGCGGCATCGCCCTGGCTGTACATGATCACACCGCAGCCGACCGAGCAGTACGGGCAGGTGTTGCGGGTTTCATGGGTGTGGGCAAGCTTGAAGTGGCGCACCTGCTCGGCGAAGGCAGTCGCGGGGGCCATGCCCAGCGCGCCGAGGCTCGAGCCCGCAAGGCCGATACCAGCGACCTTGAAGAACTGACGACGGTTGAGGTCCATCGTGCACTCCTGTCAGGTGGAGACCCGGTACTTTTGCCGGGTTTTTCTGGACAAACACAGTTGTGGCAGTCTGGCTGCCGACATTTGAAACTGTAGACAATGTTAGAACTGACCGTGTGAAAACCGACCATCGGGCAATACCGGAGCTTCAGCCATCACACACAAACTCGCTCCCACAGGGGCTTGGCGTTTATCATGAGCGTCGGATTTACCCTGCCCTTTATGAGACTGAGCATGACTTTCGATTTTGATCAGGTGTTCGACCGCCACAACACCGGCAGTACCAAATGGAGCCGTTACCCGGCCGACGTGTTGCCGATGTGGGTGGCCGACATGGACTTCTCCGCACCGCCGGTGATCATCCAGGCCCTGCAAAAACGTCTGGAACACCCGATGCTCGGCTACAGCGTGGCCCAGGATGACTTGCGCAATGCCATCGTCGCCGACCTCTGGAACAAGTACGCCTGGCGCGTATTGCCTGAGGAACTTATTTTCCTGCCCGGCGTGGAGTCGGGTTTCAACATGGCGCTGAATGCGCTGGTCCAGCCGCAGCAGAACGTTGTGGTTCAGGTCCCGAACTACCCGCCGCTGCGACATGCGCCGGGGCACTGGGGTTTGAACAAGGTTGAACTCGAATTCGACGCGTTGGCGGACGGCACGTACGCCACGCCACTCGATGCCTTGAATCGGGCGCTGACCGGTGGCGGTGCGCTGCTGCTGAGCAACCCGCACAACCCGGTGGGCAAAGTCTTCCCGCGAGAAGAACTGCAAGCAGTTGCCGACATCTGTCTGGAGCACGATGCCTGGATCATCTCTGACGAGATCCACGCTGAGCTGTGTTTCGACGGCCGCGTGCACATTCCGACGGCTTCCCTGAGCCCGGAAATCGCCAAACGCACCATCACGCTGATGTCGGCGAGCAAGGCCTACAACATCGCCGGGCTGAAGACGTCATTCATGATCATTCAGGACTCGGCGTTGCGTGCAAAGGTCAACCACGCCCGCTGCGGCATGGTCGACAGCGTAAACCCGTTGGGCATGGAAGCGACACGCGTCGCCTACAGCGAAGGCGGCCCTTGGCTGGCCGGGTTGAAGACGTATCTGCAAAGCAATCGGGATTATCTGGTGGAAGCGGTCAACACCCGGCTGCCGGGTGTGACCATGAATATCCCGCAAGGCACGTATCTGGCGTGGCTCGATTGCTCGGCACTGGGACTGGATAACCCTCAGCAGTTCTTCCTTGAGCACGCCAAGGTCGGGCTGAGCCCTGGTCTGGATTTCGGCGATAACAGCAAACAGTTCGTGCGCCTGAACTTCGGCTGCCCACGGGCATTGCTGGAAGAAGGCATTGCGCGGATGGAGCGTAGTTTGCTCAATCGCAAAGCCTGATGATGATCGTTCCCACGCGGAGTGGACTGACCCCGAAAAGTTGGACGATTGTAGATCTATACCTGAGCGGACCGAGTTCTGTATTCAACAGGGCTCAGTCCGTTTAGCTTCAACTTGATACGACGGTGATTGTAATAGTGGATGTAGTCCACCAACCCGGCGTGCAGTTCGTCCAGATTACTGAATTTGGTCAGGTAAAAAAATTCGGATTTCAGGGTGCCGAAGAAGCTTTCCATCGCCGCGTTGTCGTAGCAGTTACCCTTGCGCGACATGCTTGGTGTAATCGATTGCTCTTTGAGAAGCCGGCCATAAATAGGCATCCGGTACTGCCACCCTTGGTCTGAGTGCAAAATGGGCTTTTCATGCGGCTTGAGCCGCCCAAACGCTTCATTCAGCATCGCCCCGACCATGCTGAACAGTGGTCGCCTGGCAATATCGTAGGAAATGATTTCGCCGTTATACAGATCCAGGATTGGCGACAGATAAAGCTTTTGCCCACCGACCTTAAACTCCGTGACATCGGTTACCCACTTCTGATTGGGCTGAGGAGCTTCAAACTCGCGATTCAGCAGATTTGGGGCAGCTAGGCCTACTTCGCCCTTGTAAGCGCGGTATTTTTTCACGCGCACACGACTCTTGAGCTGAAGCTCGACCATCAGACGCTGAACGGTTTTGTGGTTAATCAGGTGACCGGCGCCTCGCATTGCCAGCGTGATGCGGCGATAGCCATATCGTCCCTTGTGTTCGTCGAAAGTCGCGCAGATCTTGGCTTTCAGATCCGCATACTTGTCAGCCGTTTGAAGCACTTTCTGTTGGTAGTAAAACGTACTCCGCGCCAATCCAGCCACTTTCAGCAAGGCGTCGAGAGGGTATCGCTGCCTCAGCTCGATTACGATTTGCGCTTTTTCTGCTGCGCGGCTCGTTTCTTCTGAACCAAGGCATCCAACTTTTTTAGATAGTCATTTTCCATCCGAAGCTGATTCAGCTCAGCAATCAACTCATCACGAGTACGAGACTCGTCATCGGGTGACTGAGGTTGGGCAGGTAAGGTCGGCTTCGGCATTTTTCTTGGAAATCCAGTTCGTTTGGGCTGCCGGGACAAGGCATTTTCACCACCCTCATCATAACGACGCTCCCAGTCGCCGACGATATTGAATTTCCGGATATCAAACAATGCGGCCACTTGGCGGTAGGACAGTTGCTCTTCGCGCATCCGCTTCAAGACGAACATCCTGAACTCAGCGCTGTAATGCTGCACTTTCTTTACTTCTAGAGCGGCCGCCCCATGCACCTCATAGGCCGCGACCCACTGGCGCAACGAAGAAAAATCCACGTCGTGCCGATGCGCTACATCTCTAAGACCCGCTTTGCCGGAGCAGTAATCCTGCACGGCTAACAGCTTTGCTTGAACCGTGTATTTCCCCATAAAACACCCCATCGGCGGTGTCCAACCTTTGGGGTGCAGTCCAGAGCGTGGGAACGATCACGCAAACCGATGCATTCGGCAGCGGCTGCATCACTTCCTTTAATGCGTCAGGACAGCTGGCCCACCCACAGTTTTGATGCTCATTTTTGTCGTTTAAAGCACCCTCCTCCTATCGACCTAAGGTCGACCGTCCGTCTGAATCCACCCTCTACCTGTCAAATATGACAGTAGCCAGCCTTCTACCCCCGGTGTTTGATGTTCCGACGCGGACGCGCCCGGCGTCATGACCTCGGAGGTACCTGATGGCGACTGATCAAACTAATCCCGGTGTGTTGGTGCTCTACCCTTTGCGCTTTACCAGCGCCAATTACCCGGTGATCAGTGACCCTCTGCCCCCCGCAAACGTGCCGGTCGGAGGACTGGCCCATTCCACGTTCACCCAGGACCCCAGTCGCCGGGAGGGGGCGACCCAGGTGAAGATCGACCCCCCGAGCGGCGGGGAATATGACGCCATCGCGCTGTACATGAAAACCCTCGATGATCCGCAACCGCTGCTGGTCGAACGAAAATCCGTGGCCGCCGAAGACCAAAACAGCCCCACCTTTTTCAACGTGTTCCAGTCGTTGCTTGTCGAGCGCGTGAACATTTTTTTCTATGTGGTCGAGCGCAGCAGCGGCAATGACGGGCCCTCAATTGCGTCCTGGGCGCTGTACCATCACCAACTCCCTGGCGGCAATGATGTCCCGGGCACCGGGGCTCATCCTTATCTGATGCTCAGCCTGCCACCGGAACTGGGCAACCCGCCCCGGATCGGCAAAGAGGAAGCGGCCAAGGGCGTGCCCCTGACCGTGTCTTACCCCCACGGCCAGCCTTACGACAACATCCTGCTGATGCTCAACGGCAAGCGGTTTACCTTCACCCTGCAACCGGGTGAAGAGAACCGACCCTATGTGATTCTCCTGACCCAGGACCTGCTTGAACAGGCCGGTGACAACCCCGCCTTCGAGATCCGCTACACCGTGATTTCTCAGGTGAACAATCCGACGGATAGACGGCGCGAATCGCACGTCATCGTAGCTGACGTTGACCTGGCACATACGACGCTCGACGCCCCGCTCCTGCGGGAAGACCTCGATGACAGCGAAGATGATCCCGGTCTCATTGATCGCGACAAACTCAAGGGCGGGCCTTTGTGGGTGGTGGTTCTGCCGCGCGCACCGACCTGGCAGGTCGGGGACACCGTTCAGGCGATCTATCGCTCGACCCCGCCCGACCTCGAGGTCCCGACGCAAGGCACCGTCGAAAAGGATGGGTTTGGCCAGTTCAAGCCCTGCCTCATGCCAGTCCCCAATGACCGGGTCATTAGCGGCAGCCAGGTGCGGGTGGCTTTTGAGCTGGTGCGCAATGGCCAGGTGGTGGGACGTTCGAAAGAGGCGATGGCTCAAGTGATGGGTTCAGGTGAGGAACCTGGACCGCTGAAAGCCCCCCGGGTGCCGGCGTTTGACGACGGTCTGGTCACCGACGCCGATGCCCGGATACCGGTTGAAGTGCTGATTCCGACCTTCAACAATGCGTTGGCCGGCGATGAAATCACCGTCCTCTGGGGCTCAAAACGTGCAGCGCCGGTGACGCTGATCGATGCGGACCTGCCCAACGATCCAATCATTGGCGTCAAGCTGCTGTACGCGCTGGTGGAGTCGGCCGGTCAGGGCCCGATTGACGTCAAGTATGAATTTCGCCGCAGCACGATTATCGCCAAGACCTCCCCGGTGACACCGGTGGTGGTGGACCTGAGTATTCCGGGCGGCCCGGACCCGGATCCTGAAACCCCGGAGAATGAAAACCTGCGGCCTAACCTCGTGCTCGGTGCCAGCAAAACCCCCAATGTCATTACACCGCAAGACTTCGAGCTGGACGCCACGGCGACCATCCCGTGGCGGGACAAAACGGGCAACGCGTATATGGTCGCGGGGGACATCGTCCAAGTGTTCTGGGGCACCCAGTCACTCGCACCGTATCCCGTAAAATCCACCGATGCTGCTGATCTGGTGCTGCCAGTTCTACAGGCGATCATTGCCTTGGAAGGCTCGGGGGATGTGCCGGTCCGCTACACCGTCACCCGCAAACTGGCCACCGCGCCTCACGAGGGCGTCAGTCGATCACCGGTCCAGAACGTTAGTGTCCTTTCGGCCGGCGACTTGCCCGGTGGCGTCGGCGGCCTGGGGCCAGGCGTTTTCACCGAGGCGAACGCAGACAACGCGATTGGTCGTGGGGTGATTGAGGATGGCAGCACTCCACTGCGCATCACCAACTACCTGAACATGAAAGTCGAGGACAAAATCGAACTGTTCTTCATCGGCATCGACAATTATGCCGGTACCGGAAACGAGATCGAAGCGTCACGTTTTGATCCGACCCATGACGTGGTTGTCGCCGATATGACCCGCGGGTACGTCGACTTCCCGATTCCAGCGCTCAACATTCTGCATATCTGTACCCAAGGTTCGGCCAAGGTCAGATACAGGGTCACCGCCAAAGTCAGCGGCGCCAAAGCCACATCGCGTGAAGCCTTTGTCCTGATCGATGTGAAATTGCCACACGAATCGACCTGCCCCATCCCGCCACGCCGTTAAGGCGGCGGGCAGGCTTCGCTCATCCCCACTTCCTGCAAATGGACTTCATCATGGACATGAACACTTCATCCGACGCCCCGCTGCAACCCACGACCTTGTCCCAACGCGCCGACCCGGCGCCCACCCTGGTCGCCCCAAAAATCCCGGTCGCCCAGATCAATGGCGGCCTGCGCTTTCAGGACCTCAACGACCCCACCGTGCCGGTGCATGTGACCGCCGTGGGCTACCCCGGCATCGCCCTGAATGACCGCATCGAGCTGGTGTGGGACGGCGCCACAGTCGACTTTTTCCCGGTCAACCAGGGCCACATCGACTCCCACAGCCTGACCTTCGCCGTCCTCCCCCAGCACATTGTCGAAGGCGATGCCCGGCTGTTCTACCGCGTGACCACCTTCGTGGGCAGCAACGTGTCGATCTCCTTTCACCTGGACGTGCTCGTCAAGACCACAATCCCCGGCGACCCGGACCCCGACCCGTCCACCCCCACCATCAATGAACGCCTCTTCGCCCCCAGCGGTATCCCGCCGGTCATTGGCGACACCGAAGCGGCGAACGGCCTCACCGTGACGCTGGCACGTTATGCCTACATCGCCGCCAACGACATCGTCACGCTGTTCTGGGGCGGCAGTCGCTACCCGATCAAACACACCATCGTGGACATCAACGCGCCCATTGCCATCCGCGTCGAACCCGACGTCATCGTGGCTCCGGGGGACGGTCCGCTGATCGTGCGTTATGAAATCCGTGACCGGGTCAACAACTGGTCCTTGTTCTCCCTCGCCGCCAATACCGACATTGAAGCCGGCGGTGGCGCGTTCCCGGCCCCGCGGGTGCTGGATGCCTTGGGCGACGATGATCTGAACCTGGCCGAGCTCGGCAGCAAAGACGCACGCATCGCCTTGCCCGTGTACCCGAACATGGCGGACAAGGACCACATCATCCTGACCTGGAACGGCCAGACCAGCGAGGGCACCCTGATTCCGGAGGTCGTCACCTACGACGTCGTCCCCGATGACCTGGGGTTTTCCAAGGAACTGCCGATCAGCAACAGCATCGTGCGGGCGATTGGCGGCGGCGAAGCAACGGTTCTGTATGAAGTGCAGCCGCTGATCGGTGGCAAATATCGCTCACGGCGCAAACGGGTCACGGTCAGTGGCCAGGCTTTTGAGCTGGCACCGCCGTCGATCGAAGGGATCACCGGGCCAACCCTGGACCCGGCCCTGATCCCCGCCACCGGGGCCACCGTGATCATCGCGCCCTACGGCGACCTGATGCAGCCCGGTGACCGGGTCTACCTCACCTGGGCCGGCGAAACCGAAGGCGGCTCACCGCTGATCCACACCGATGACAAACCCATCACCGGCGGTTCCGATGACCAGCCGGTGCGCTTTCTGGTGCCCAAGGACAAACTCAGCCCACTGGTCGGGGGACGGCTGAACGTCTCCTACAAAGTGGTGACCTTTGCCCGGGCCACCCTGGACTCACCGCCGCTGGAACTGACGGTCCTCGGCGGTGGGGCCCTGCTGCCCAAGCCCAGCGTGGATTACGCCACTGCCGACGATGTGCTCGACCCGGCCCTGGTCCCGCCTGTCGGCACCAAGGTGCGCATCGCCGCGTACGACGGCATGGCCGACGGCGACAAGGTGACGTTCTTCTGGCAAGGCGCGACCGAAGCCGGCAGCACCAGCGACTATGTACCGATCAATGCTGCCGGCGTCGGCCAGGAAGTGAAGTTCGACGTCGAACTCAAATACGTCACGGCCAACCTCAATAACACCGTGCAGGTCCGGTACGAGGTGTTGCGCGCCAACGGCAAAAAACCGGGGTCCTTCACCCGCACCTTGCAGGTGGGGGCCGCGCTGAGCCTGCCCGCACCGGACGTGAAAGAAGCCGCCGGCAGCACCAGCCTCAACCCGATCGCCGCCAAGGACCGACTGACCATCGTCGTGCCGCACTACACCGGCATGCTGGGCACCGACAAGCTGAGCGTGACCTGGGCGGGGACCGCCGGTGAAGGCTCGCACACCTCGGCCCCGGTTGAGGTGGGCAGCGTCGGCATCAAGGAAGTCCCGATCCCCAACAGCGTGGTGGCCTTCAACCTGGGCAAGCCGGTGACGGTGAGCTACACGGTGATCCGCAACGGCACAACCTATCCACCCTCGGAGACCTTCACGCTGAATGTCTTGACCCTGCCGGTGAGTGAGCTCAAACCGCCGCTGATCCTGCAGGCCGCCAACAACGGTGAAGGCACGGTGTTGAACCTGAGCGACGTGACCGGTGGAGCGACAACACGCTCGCCCAGTTGGCCACTGATTACGACCGGCCAGTATGTGTGGCTGGATCTTGAGGGTTTCAAAGCCGATGGCACTATCCACAATCGCCGGCTGATGCAGGCGACGGGCAGCTACGTGAATCAGGCCTGGATCAATCAGGGCTATTACGACGTGACATTGCCCTACGACTATCTGAAAGACCTGGGCGATGGCAAAACCCTGACAATGAGGTTCAAGGCCGCGCTGGGCAAGAGTCCGGACGACAAAGAGGCGGTGAGCTTTCCGGTACGCACCTACACCGTCAGCGTGGCAGTGAGACTGCCGGTCGCGACCTTCAAAGAGGCCTCCGGTGCACAGCAAGACCAACTGAACCCGGACGATGTGTTCCCCCTCGGCGCCACCGTGATCATCCCGGCGACAGCCCGGCTGAAAACCGATGACGACGTCGTCGTGACCGTCGAGGGCAAGACCATCACCACGTACCCGCACAGGGTCCTGCCTGCGGAAGCAGGCAAGGAGTTGTCCTCCATCAAGGTGCCGCATGCGCTGATCGAGGCCAACGACGGCTTGAGCATTAACTTGAGTTACCTCGTCAAGCGCAAAGCCGGGGGCACGGACGGGCCCTCGGACCCCACGGTTTACGATGTTCGCAAGGTGATCGGTTCGGGCATTCTGAGGGTCATGGGCGCGCGTGCTAACCGCAGCAATTGGAGAGTGTCCAGCGCTTCACGTCTGTTGAGCGCGTTTAACGCCACCACCGGTCAGCCGCTCGAGGCCCACTGGAAATACCCTGAAGACAGCGAATGGACGGCCGGCACCACCTGGCGCGATACCGCGCCACAGCTACCGCTGCAAGTGCGCACCGCTGATGATCAGATTACGCTGAATGCGGCGAATATCATTGGCAATGAGGCGGCGTTCGTGGCGCATCGGGATCGGGGGGATGTCGTGGGCTGGGGCCGTGCGGAATATGGGGCAACGATTCCCGCGCCCATCATCGCCCTGAACGACATTGTCGAGGTGAGCTGCACCGGTTCCGCCTACGCCGCCCGACGAGCCAATGGGATAGTGGTGGTTTGGGGCTTAGCGACTTATGGTGGAAACATGGGCGGCGTCTCACCTCAGGATTTCGTTCAGGTCATTGGTAACGACTCTGCCTTTGCCGGTATCAAAAACACGCGGCAGGTGGTTGCCTGGGGTTACAATGGCGGCACGGTCCCGACTCCAGTCGGAGCGCTGACCGACGTAGTTCGGTTGGTCGGCTCTAGGTTCGCGTTTGTTGCGCAGCGGGCCACCGGACAGGTGATGGCTTGGGGCGCCGTGGGTGGAAGCGTGCCGAGCGACATTGCCGCGCTCACCGATATCCAGACACTCCTCGGCAGTCAGCACGCGTTTGCGGCACTCCGGGCCAACGGCAGGCTCGTAGCCTGGGGTGAAGCAGAATACGGTGGAACCGTGCCGGCGAATATCGCCGCCCTGACCGACATCATTGAACTGAGCTGCGCCACTTATGGCGCTTTTACCGCAAGACGGGCGACCGGCCAGATTGTGGCCTGGGGGCCTCCGGGCGTGGGGGGCACCCTTGACCCGTGGCTCGGAGCGCTGACCGATATCGTTGAAGTCACTGCCACCGCTGGTGCATTCGTCGCTCGTCGGGCTAACGGCTCTGTCGTCGGCTGGGGCAGCGTGTACTCAGGTGGTATAGTGCCTGCCGAGATCGCGGCGCTGGACGATATCGTTCAGGTGTGCGGTACATACACCGCGTTCGCCGCCTTGCGCCAGAACGGCACCGTGGTGGCCTGGGGGGATCCCACCGGGGGCGGCGATACGTCAGCAGTCGTCAGCCAACTGACCAATGTACGGGCGCTTTACAGCAATGACTATGGCTTTACCGCCCTGACCGCCGATGGTCGTGTCGTGACCTGGGGTTATCCTCAGTACGGAGGCGACAGCAGCGCCGTCCAGGATCGCCTGGTTGGCCAGGTTTCCTACCAGGCCAGCCCGGCATCCAGGGGGCTGGCCCTGAAAGCCAGTCGCTGCGCAGCGCTCAACGAGACCCCGCCAACCGAGGTTCGCTAACCTTTGCGTTGCACCTGACTCGGCGCTCCGTCAGGAGCGTCGAACGCTGATTTCAAAAGGTGAACAGCTGTCATCCGACCCGCACCACAAAAGCCATCTCAAGTATTGGAATAAATACTCCCAATGACTCCGATCTCTGCATAGGCGTTGCCAAGGGCTGTGAGCTTTAGGTCGGTTGTCGAGTGACCGACGTGCGCGACACTGCAACCGTTCGTCGCTACTGTCAGATCTGACAGTAGCCCCTATTCACACCTCTGGTGTGTGATGAGCCTGCCCCCTCGAAGGCCAGGGTTAACCACACAGGGAGTGAATGATGGACATCCAGTCTGCCGCGCTGAACGAATTGTTCGTGCTCTATCCAGTGATTATTCAAGGCTGGATCAGTCCTGTCCTGCCCGCCGGTACCGCGGACGGGGGTATTCCAAAATCACTTTACGATGGGGTGCTCACGGGGCTTGAGTGCTTGATCGATCCATGGACCGAGGTTCAGTCCTGGACCCTGGCGGTGGATGATCGTGTGGATTTGTATGTCAACGACGCAGCGACGCCCGTTCATGGCAAGACCATCAATCCTGGCGAGGAAAATCTTCGTATTCGCCTGAACGTGCCACACGGACAGCTGCAGGACGGTGTCAACACGCTCCATTACATCGTCACCCGGCCCGGCGGGAACGGCGCCGAAAAATCCCGAGTCCTGGAGGTGCTGTACCACCTTCGTGCGCCCGGCGAACCGGCACCTGCAGGCATGCGGCTGCAAATACCGACGGCCGTCCGGGATCAGGGGGTGGATGCCGAACAGGCTGCGCAAGGCGTGGTATTCGGCTTCGACTACACCAACCGGCGCGCCTACGACCGCATTCGCCTGACGCTGCGCCCTCCTCGCGTGAAAGAAGCCCCTGACGGCAAGCTGGACCCGATCGCCGCCAAGGATCGCCTGACCGTCGTCGTGCCGCACTACACCGGCATGCTGGCCACGGACAAGCTGAGCGTGACCTGGGCGGGGACCGTCGGTGGCGGCTCACAGCATTACCGCCGAAGCGTTGTATGGCTCGGGTCAGTCGTCGGACGCGCGGACCTTCATCTCGATGAACGCGAGTCTAGGGAGGCGGGTAACGCCGGCCCAGGAAGGTAAAGCCGCGTTCGATGCGCCCGATGTAGGTGTTGTCGGGATGCTTGAGTAAATCGAGTTCATCAAACAGGTCATTGACCACGCGCACGGCCTGATCCGATTGATGGTGTGTCGGCGTCAGCACCAGCACGTTATCCATATAACGCAGTTGGAACACATCTGGCCGCGTCAAGGCCACATCCAGACAGCACAAGTAGAAGCCACCCAACAGAGAGCTGAGTGACCACGCCAAACGCATCCCCCGGGGATGGTCCCAAAATAAACCGCCGCGCTCAGCGGTACGCGTGAGGCATTGGGCGGCCAAGTCGAGAAGGCGTTGATCGTGCACCTGCAAGGCCAAGTCCGCCATCAGGCGCTGAGGCGAAATAGAGACGTAGTACTCTGCAGACGAATCGATATTCAGGAGTGGCGCTAGTCACCCTCCTGCTCTCAATGATCCTGCTATGGTTCAACGTACTGACGCCTGAATACCTGCCCGCGACCGTCGATCAATCACCAAAGGCACGACATCGCGGCACGCACCCGACGAGTACCGAGCATGAGTTTCATTTTGTGGGTGGCGGTGTTGGGTGCGGTGCTGCTGACGCTGGCACTGACGTCGTCGTACCTGCGCTGGATGCCGGTGACTACGTCGGCGGTGTGCCTGGTGCTGGGTGTAGCCATCGGGCCCGCGGGGTTCGGGCTGTTGAAACTGGACACCGATGATGCGTCCACCTGGATGGAGCATCTGACGGAAGTCGCGGTGCTGTTTTCGTTGTTTGTCTGCGGTTTGAAGTTGCGCTTGCCGCTCAGGGACAAGAACTGGCGCATTGCCTACGGCCTGGCCGGCCCGGTCATGGTGTTGACCATTGCCGGTGTCAGTCTGTTGCTGCATTACGGCTTCGAATTGTCCTGGGGCGCGTCCGTGTTGATCGGCTCGATTCTGGCGCCCACCGACCCGGTGCTCGCCGCCCTGGTGCAGGTCAACGACGCCCGGGATGACGACAGCGTACGCTTCGGGCTGTCGGGTGAGGCCGGGCTCAATGACGGCATCGCCTTCCCGTTTGTCATCCTCGGTCTGCTGCTGGTGCAACACGACGGCGACCCCGGCTGGCTGAGCGACTGGGTGCTGCGCAGTCTGTTATGGGCTGTCCCGGCCGGTTTGCTCACCGGCTACTGGATGGGACGCGGCATTGGTCGCCTGACCTTGTTAATGCGCATCAAGAATGACGACAGCACCCTCTCGCCAAATGACTACCTCGCCCTCGCCTTGATTGCCCTGGCGTATGTCGGGGCCGAGTCGATTCACGGTTACGGCTTTCTGTCGGTGTTCGCCGCCGGCCTGGGTTTGCGCCACGAAGAAGTCAAATCCATGGGCGACGACGAACTTCCCGCCGAGCATCTGGTTCAGCCGGTTGTGGGTCATCAGAACGTCGAGCCGCAACATGCGGTTCATGGTGATACCGCAAGCCTTGAGGACACTCAGGTCGCGGCGGGCATCATGATGGGCGACATGCTCGCCTTCGGTAGTCTGGTGGAACGGGCCATGGAAGTCTTTCTGGTGACGTTGCTCGGCGTGGTGCTGATGGCGCATTGGGACTGGCGTGCGTTGCCGATCGCTGGCGTGTTGTTTTGCCTGATACGACCACTGAGTGTCGTCGCCATGCCTTGGGGCAGTTTGCTCAACGGGCGCCAGCGAATGTTGATTGGCTGGTTCGGCATACGCGGCATCGGCAGCCTCTATTACTTGTTTTATTCGTTGAACCACGACCTGAACCCGTCGGTGGCAACGCTGTGCATCAACCTCACACTGTCTGTCGTCGCATTGAGCATCCTGCTCCACGGCATCAGCACTCAACCCCTCCTCGCTCGATATGAACAACACAAGAATAAAAATAGCTGATGTTTACCGCGAACTGCATGAGTCAATTTCCGGACTCATGCAGGCTGCATGACTTCAGTTTGCTATCAGTTGCTTCAACTCCTTGTTTTATAAGAAAGGTATCTCACCGGAAAACCGGCACGACAAATGCTCAAGGACTATGAGCGACTTTCGGCCTTGAGACCGTTCGCGCTCACCCCCTGACTCGTTGGAGAGACTCGACCATGAACGCCATAGACTTGTTGAAAGCCGACCATGAACGCGTAAAAGGCATCCTGACCCAATTAAGCGAATCCACCGAGCGTGGCGTTAAAAAGCGCGGCGAGTTGCTGGCCAAGCTGGAAATGGAGATCGCCATCCATACCCGTCTCGAGGAAGAAGTCCTGTACCCGGCGTACAAGAAAGCCGGGGGTAAGGAACAGGACGTCATGTATTACGAAGCCAAGGAAGAACATCGCACCGTTGATTCGCTGGTGCTGCCAGACCTGAAAGTCACCGACCCGTCCACCCCGGAATTTGCCGGTCGCGTGAAAGTGGTCAAGGAACTGCTGGAACACCACATCGAAGAAGAGGAAACGGAAATGTTTCCCCAGGCCAAAAAGCTGCTGGGTAAAGCCACCCTGGAAGAGCTGGGTGCGCAGATGGAAAGTTTGAAAGCGCAGTACAAGAAAGAAATGAGTGCGGCCAATCTGGCGGCTTGATGCAGATGGCAGGACAGCAAAGTCCCGGTATATGCCTAATGCCGGTCAGTTAAGCCAAAACGCGATCCGTAGCAGCTGGCGAAGCCTGCGTTCGGCTGCGCAGCAGTCGTAAAACCTGAGTTTGCGGTCTTCCTGAAACACCGCATCGTCTGATTTCACGACTGCTTCGCAGCCGAACGCAGGCTTCGCCAGCTGCTATGTATGGACTCGCCCCCACATTCAACCTGCTTTTGAACACTGCTACCCGGTTGCATCTATGTATGAGGCCTGTTCGAGGAAGTCTTGAGCGGCTTCTGGCCAACATTGGGTAAGCTCGCGGTATGCCGATTACAGTAAGGCCTCGAGGGCCAGTAGCAGCTCAGGCATCAATCCGCGACGGTCTGACCTGGGGTCAATGTTCTTAGCATGGGTTGGAGCGCTTAACGCCCCGGTGGCAGAACTCAGTGATCAGTGACTCATCGCAGCCTCCGGCGCAGCGCCCGGCTGGCGACGATAAGTCTGGTCGTTTTGCAGTAGCACCCAGAGGATGCGCAGGTTGCGGTTGGCCAATCGCACCGCCGCTTCCTTGCGACCCAGACGAGAGATCCAGCGCTGGAGACGTTGGTCGTCCGGCTGCTGTGAATCGGGTCGTAGCTGTTTCAAGACGGCGTGGGCACCCTGGATCGTTAGACTGCGCAAGTAAGCATCGCCATGTTTGCTCATCTTGCCCAGTCGAACCTTCTCGCCAGTGCTGTGCTGGCTGGGCACCAACCCGAAGTAGGCGGCGAACAAGCGGGCGTTGGCAAAGCGCTCAGGCTGGGTCTGCTTGGCCAACAGCGCCGTGGCGATGATCGGACCAACGCCGCGCACCGTCATCAGCCGCCTTGCCGTCTCGTCCTCCTTCGCGGCCGTTTCCAGCCGACCGGTCAGCACGTTGACGCGCTCGCCCAGTTGGCTCCATTCGCCCAACAGTTCGGCGATCAGTTCGCGCAGCAAATCGGGCAACGGTTGGGAGGCATCTTCCAGTATCCGAGGCACGAGCTGGCTGACAGCTGTTTCGCCCTGCGCCAGGGCCACGCCATGTTCCAGCAGTAACCCGCGCATCTGATTGCCGACCGCCGTGCGTCGCCGCACATAACCCTGCCGAGCCCGATGCAAAGCCTGCATCGCCAGCGCCGCCGCACTCTTGAGCGGCACGGCCGAAATCTTGATATCGCGGCCTGCGCGCAAGAT